>JAJXTW010000154.1 GCA_021783455.1 Nitrospirota bacterium
CATAGGGCGCGCGCTTGAGCAGAAGATCCCCCTCCGCCTGGGCCACGCAGCCGGTCACCGAGATCATCATCCGGTTGCCGGTGGCCTCCTTCAGGTCGCGCAGCCGCCCCAGGGCCGAGAACACCTTCTCCGCCGCCCGCTCACGGATGTGGCATGTGTTCATGATCACCATGTCCGCGTCGAGCGAGCTGCCGTCCTTGAAAAAGATCTTCTTTTCCTTTGCGTCGTACTTTTCCGTGAACCGGGGATAGAGGATCTGCGTGCCCTTGGAGGATGCAAGCTCCATTTCCTTGCCGAATGCGGCCGGTTTCTGCACGTCCACGCAGGTGACGAGCGAAGCGCCGTGGTCCCAGGCCTGGCACGCGATGTCCATGCCCACGTTGCCCGCGCCGATCACGACGACCTTCTTGCCCTTCAAGTTCTTCGGCTGGCCGAAGTTTATTTCCTTGAGATAGTCGATGCCCTTCACCACGTCCTCATGTCCCGGAAACGGGATCACGCGGCCCTCATGGGCGCCGACGGCAATGACCACCACGTCGTGGTTCTTATAAAGGTTCTCGAACTTCTTCTTGTCCACGGCAGCCTTGGTCTGGACACTTACGCCGATCTCTGCAAAGCGCGCAAGCTCCTTGTCCAATATCTTCTTGGGCAGACGCTCGCGGGGAATGCACATCTCGATCTTCCCGCCGATCTTGGCTGATGCTTCATACAGATCGACGGTGTGGCCCTTCAAACCGAGCTGCCATGCTGTGGAGAGGCCGCCCGGCCCGCCGCCGATGACGGCGATCGTGTGGCCTGTTGCTTTTGCCTTCTTCGGGGCCTTGAGATTGAGCGCTGCTGCGCCGTATTCCTTGATGTTGAGCGGCTCGTCAACCCTGCCGCGCGTACAGTCGGTCATGCAGAGATTGGGACAGACCGTGCCGCAGACCGTTGCCGGAAGCGGGCTGTACTGGAGCACGAGGCTGAGCGCTTCCGCCGTTCTCCCCTGCCGGATCAAGGTCGCGCGCTTGTGCGACGGGATGCGCGACGGGCAGGCATAGGCGCAGGGAGGAAGATACTTATCGTTCTTCCACTGCGGTTTCCATCTGCGCTCTTCACCGGTGGTTATATAGGGAAGCACGCTCCGGTCGTGGGTCAGGTAAGCGCCGAACATGCCGCCTTTGCCCACTTCCTTTTCCCACATGCTCAGGCGGAACTCGGTCAAGCCCATCTTGAGCTTGCCTTTGGCCTTGTTCTTCTCAGCAGGAGTAAAGGCGATGAACTTCTTCCATGCGCTCATGTCCTTTGTCAGTTCTTCGAAATGGGACATGCGGTCGATGGCCGTAAGATAAGGCTTCATGTTCGCGGTAAGCCACTCCCAGTCCTGGGGAGTCAGGTCCACGAGCTTCACGTCAGCTTTGCTGTATTCCTTGATCGGGCCGCGGAAATAGATTGTGCCGCCGACCATGCCCACGCAGGGACGGTAGCCGAGAATGTTTTCGGGGTCGCGGGGATCGACGCCGCAGACCACGGCAATGCCGCCTGCCTTGAATTCGGCAAAGGAGTCGCCTACGCTCCGGAAATACCAGGATTCGAGGTCCGGAAAGCGCGGGTTCTTCTTGGTCATGGTGTCGCACCGCGCGCCGCCGCCGCCCTGGACATAGAGCTTGCCCTGGGCCGCTGCGTTGTGCGCACCGTTCGCCACGTCTCCCAAAACCGTGATCAACGTACCGCAGTTGAGCCACCCCGTGTCGTCGGAGGTCGAGCCCTTGACCACGATCTCGGTGTTGTCCATGCCCATGCTGCCCACACGCTGGCCTGCCGTGCCCTCGATAGTGACCTTCACCTTGCCGTACTGCGGCCAGATGCGTCCGCCGATGCCGTGCTGGCCGTCGGCCACGACCGTGAGGTCCTTGGCGCCGTCCTTGATGGCTTTTTGAAGCTGCTCTTCGAGATTTTTCGAGGAGACCCGTTTCCCGTCGATATTGCCCTTGATTATCATTTTATCCTCAAATCAATTATTAGCCACGGAGTCACTGAGACACGGAGAAAGCTAAACCATTTAACCGCCGAGGCGCCGAGGAAATCTCAAAACTCTTGCTTTAATTTAAAGGCTTTTTTTTGCGCCCCTCGCGCCTTCGCGGTTCAACTACCGGCTCTCTCTGAGACTCTGTGTCTCTGTGGCAAATACTTAGCAAACGTATGAAATTTGCAGCCGGTCCGCGATTTCCTTGTCATTCACGCCCAAAGCGTCAGACATACCAATCGGGAGTTCCGTGCTTCTGCCGAGCGGCGCGAAGATCTTCTTCAGTTCCACGTCCGCTGCCTTGAACACTTCCACTACCCGTTCAGCAACTTTGTCGGGATCGAGCCTGCGATAGAGCTTGGGGTCCTGCGTGGTTATGCCGCGCGGGCACTTGCCGAGGTTGCAGACGTTGCAGCGGTTGTACTCGTCGCCGAAGCATCCGGCCGCAGCCTGCATCATGTACTTGCCGGTGTCCACGGCCGAAGCTCCGAGCATGATGAGCGCCGCCGCGTTCGCGGCAAGGTTCCCGCCCTTGCCCACGCCGCCTGCTGCGATCAGGGGAAGCTCGTTCTGCTTGCCCTGCTTCACGAGGTCGAGGTAGCAGTCGCGGATGTTCGACGCGATGGGATGTCCCATCTTGTCCATGGAAACGTTATAGGCTGCGCCCGTGCCGCCGTCCTCGCCGTCAATGCAGAGTGCGGCTGCATAGGGGTTCCGCGCAAGGTTGTTCAGGACCGCGCGCGCCGTCTTGGTCCCGGAAATTTTCGGATACACCGGCACGCGGAAACCCCAGGCCATGGACATGGACTGGATCATCTTTGCGACAGCCTCTTCAATGGAATACTTGGTCTGGTGCGTGGGCGGCGAAGCGAGGTCCACGAACTGGGGAACGCCCCGGATCTTGGCGATGCGCCCCAGAACTTTATACGCCTGGAGCAGGCCGCCGTCGCCGGGCTTTGCGCCCTGCCCGTACTTGATCTCGATCGCAGCCGGGTCTTCGATCATATCGGGAAGGGCGCGGATGATCTCGTCCCAGCCGAAATAGCCCGATGCGATCTGGAGGATGAAGTATTTCATGTACCGGGATTTCAGGATGCTCGGGGGCATGCCGCCTTCGCCCGAACACATGACCACAGGCAGTCCTTCAACTTCGTTGAGATACGTTATCCCCATGGCAAGGCCTTCCCACATATGGGGGGAAAGCGCGCCGATGGACATGCTGCCGATGCGGATCGGATAGATCTCGCGCACCGGCGGAACAAAGGAGCCCGCAGCCGCAATGAGTTTGTCTCCCTGCACGGTGAGCGGAAGCTGTTCCGCGGGAAGATTTCTACCCAAGAGCGTCCTGATGCGGAACTCATGCCGCCCGGCATCGAGCGCCGGGTCGGTCAGCATGGAGATGCGGGTGAACTTGAGCTTATCGAGCGTCGACTGCGACGGATCGTTCCGCCGCCCGCCGCGCATAAAGGGAATGCCGCCTTTGTTCTTAACGTGATAAAGTTTGTGCTGGAAATTATATTCAGGGAAAATAGCGTCCGTGGGGCAGACGAGCGTGCAGGTGCCGCAGCCGATGCAGTAGCGGTCGATGTCCGTGACCTGGCGCACGACCTGGGTGAGCCTGCGTGATACTTTCGGTTCCGGGCCCGATCCCTCGGAGGAAACGACGCGCTGCGTATAGACCGTGGCCTCGATGGACTTCATGGGGCAGACGGCGGTGCAGCGGCCGCAGCGGGTGCAGCGGTCCTCTCTCCACTGGACGATATAGGGAAGCTCCTTTAACGAGAGCTGGTGGTTCTTATCTAACCGTGAAGCTGATTCCATACCTGCACCTCCTGTGCTCCGGGCGCGATGATCACCATATCGTACTTCATGGGGAAGATGTCCGTTGATTTATCCCGGTCCGGGCTTGCGCTGTCAACGCCGCAGACCTCGGACATGAGCGCGTACTTGCCGGCTTTGCCGCCCACGGCGCCGGGCCGAAGTTTCTTCGAGTCCTGCACCATGAAGACCGTGCCGTCGGGCGTGAACCCGATCACGCAGTTGGGTCCGTCGATACAAAGCGGGCGGAGCGATTTTTTGAGCAGCCGGAGCGCGGCCCCGTCGGAGCGCTTTTCGATCTCCGCGTCCTTCATCGGAGTAATGATGTCCTTATAATAAGGAAGCGGGTACCCGAGGGTCCGGTTCGTATAGTGCATGATATGGGTGAAGACCTCGGAATCCGAGTTGTAGCCCGTGTAACCTTCGTTGCCCCGGCCTGTCAGGAACTCGCGGATCGGCACGAAGGCGGTGTTCTCGCCGTTCGTCATCGTAGCATAGCCCTGGATGAAGAAGGGATGGCAGGCATAGAGGTAGATGGCGTAGTTGGTGTTCTGACGTCCCTGGGCCAGGACGATCCTGGACTTGATGCCCGACTTCTCGATGCCGAAGAACTCGCCGAGTTGGAGCGGGTCTCCCACTTCCTTAAGCGTCAATACGTCGGGGTAGAAGGAGAACACGAAGAGCGACCCGTCCGGTTCGCCCATGAGACGGAGCGCAAGCCGGGTGTGCATGAGCAGGTCTTCCTGCTCCGCCTTCGGCCGGTCTTTGTATCGTGCGGGATAGTCGTAGACCTTCGCGATGTAATGCTCTCGCCGTTCGACGCCGGGAACGTTCTTGATCGGCGGCTCCCAGGAAAACTTCTCGATAAAGCCCTGGGCCTTCATGTATCCTTCGAGCATGCCGAGGCCCTTGTTCGAGCAGATGGCCGACAGGGTGGGATACTGCTTATAGTCCGCGAACGGCCCGGCCATGTCCTTCAGCATCAGCCCCAGACCCGACCCGTCATGGCCTTCCTTCATGGTTTCGAGCGCATGAATGTTCTCCATGGGGGAAAAGTAGTCGCTCGACGTGATCGCACTCAAACGGCACATAGTTGACTCCTCAAAAAAATCGCAGAGCGCAGAGCGCAGGGAGCATGGCGGCAACCACCCTGATCGCCCGCCGTAGACTCTCTGCCCTGTGCTCTATGCCCTTTGCGGTATTGTTGTATCGGTCTTTGCTCCGGCGGGAATACCCTTTTGATTCGGCGACAATGACCCTGCACGCTTTTTCAGCAAAGGTAAAAAAAGCCCCTTTTTCGGGGGCTTTTGGACTTGGCAAACCATTGCTAAGTTCGGGTACAATACACCTGAGTGCGCACTGGTGTCAAGCCGAAATTTTGACGTTCTGCGGGGATTCAGAAGAAAAAAAAGAGGGGCGCAAAAATCGCGCCCCCCTCGAAGGCGGGAAACTACTTGCAGTTCTTGCAGGTCGAGATGCCCAAAAGCGCGTAAGGCGGGCACCAGCCAAGGAGACCCGTTGCAAGCGGCACGATCCCGAGATAAGCCCAGGGGTTCTTCGGCCCCACAAAAGCGAGGGACAGGATCGCGAGCCCCGCGATGATCCTGATAGTCCGCTCGGCGCTGCCAATGTTCTTTTTCATGATATGCTCCTCCTGTGGTGTTTTGATGGTAACGGCAACCATTGCGGCTGCGTCCTTGGGTCACAGGATACCTGAACAGGAAAAGTTTGTCTGTGACTTAGTCACAGAGGAAATGTGAAATGACGAGAAAGGACGGAGGAAGACAATGCGGCCGCGACGAATGCTTCGGCTGTCATGCATTATCGTTTCAGGAGGGTAATCGAATTCCGCGAGAGTCTGACCTGCCCTTTGCGCTCAAAATCCTTGAGCAGCCGGCTCACGACTTCCCGGGAAGTCCCGAGGTCGTTCGCAATCTTCTGATGCGTAGTGTCGAGGCTGTTGTTCTCCGATTTTTCGATGAGATACCCCATAAGCCTTTCATCCACCCTGCCGAAAGCCACCTCTTCGACAAGCTCCATGACCAAAGACAGCCGCTGACTCAGAAGTGCGAATACGAAGTCGCGCAGCACCTCGTTCTCCGTCACAAGCCTGCGAAAGACCGTTGAGGGAACGAGCAGCACGTCAACGTTCGATGCCGCCACGGCGTGTGCCGGATACGTTGTGTGCGCCAGTATGCACGAGGCGTTCAGGATGCAGGTCTCGCCCGGACCGATCTCGTACAGCGTGATTTCCCGCCCTGTTTCGCCTACCTTATACACCCGGATCTCTCCGGACAGAACGAAGGCAATGGCGGTGCAGCCGTCTCCCTCCGCATAAATGCGCGCGCCCGACGGAATGGCCTGCGTCCGGCTGGACGAAAGCATTTCCTGCATGAGCGGGACCGGGATTTTCTGAAAAGCCGGAAATGCTCTCGTGAATTCCTTCGATGTCAGCATTGCCGTGAATTCTATCATGATCCGGACAAAAAAAGAAGGGGCCGAAGCCCCTTCTTTCATAATTTTTTTCTATTGTGGTCAGCCTGATTTAATGCAATACCATCTGGTCGTTGTCCGGTACTGCTATGCCGTTCAGCACACCGACCGGATTTCCGAAGCCGGACGCATTCGTCGCATCAAATGGGAGGACAAGGAGCGAACCCGTACTCGATCCGCCATAGCTCACCGCTCCCGAGTCGGTAGCTACAACGTACTTTCCGTCGAGCGTCACGCCGACTGTCGACACGGTGCCCATTGCAGTACTGCCGCTGCTCCCCGCATAGGTAGGCGCATAAGGCGCTGTGCCCACCTGCGTCAGCACGCCGGTATCAACACCCGAGAACATGGCTATGCCCGCATTCGTCCCAACGACGGCCTTCTTGCCGTCAGGAGTGATCGTAACCGAAAAAACGGAAGTTGCGCCGGCAACGGCGACCGCATTCGCGGCAACCGGTGCATTCGGCAGCCCGCTGATCACCTGAATTGCCGGGGTGTAGCTTGTCGGATCGCTTCCGATGAGCACAGCCCTGCTTGAGGAGGCCGGGCTGATGGCCACACCGTCACGCCCGTCTTCTCCGCTCGGTGTAACAATACCTGAGGTAAAGTCCATTGTCTGGGTGAAACTGTGGGACACCGCTCCCCCGAGCGTGCCGGTTTGCGACGTGATCGGTGCAACGGAGAATACCGTCAGCCCGCTGGAGCCGCGCGCAAGCAGCACCTTGCCGTCGTCGGTAATCAAGACCCCGTCGCGGTATCCGGAAATAGGAGTGGTCGTTGCCGCTGGCGGGGTCGCGGAGGGTAGGCCGGGGAGGGGGGGGGGGGGGGGGGTGGAA
>JAJXTW010000010.1 GCA_021783455.1 Nitrospirota bacterium
AATCGGGTGACGTCGTGAAGTACGTTGGAAAATAATGATTGAAAAGATGTCCAGGCAAAGGATAAGACTTATGACGAAACATCTCGGTTTTACCCTCGTCTTGTTTCTCGCTGTTTTCTTGTTTGCGGTGCCGGTGCAGGCCGGAGAAGCAACAGGCAACGATGCCGTCGTTACGATGATTAAAGGCACTGCGCGAAGCTATGCAGCAGGTTCGACCAGGGGACGCTCTTTGAAAAAGGGCGATCTGCTCAAACGGGGACAAGAGGTCAAGGTGGCCAAAAAATCCCGTTTAGAGATCCGCTTCTCCGATGGGACCGTCATGCGGCTCTCTGAGAAGTCCGATCTGAAAATGAACGAGTTGTCATTTAATAAGCAGACGGACGACAAAAATGTGAAAGTCGGTCTTTCTGTGGGCAAGCTTTGGGCGAAAGTGAAGAAGCTCACGACGCCTGATTCTTCCGTCGAAGTGAGAACCTCGAACGCCGTAGCCGGCGTGCGGGGCACCGTGTACCGGGTGAACGTCGAAGAGGACAAGAGCGCCCTGGTGAAGGTATATGACGGATCGGTGTACGTGACTAACCCGCCGAGGGATACTACCTCGGGGAACAATGCGGCTGCGCCCCATGAAGTATCAGGCCCTCACGCAGTTGCTCCGCCCTATCATGAAGTTTCCATGGAGGAATGGACAGCCATCGTAAAAGCAATGCAACAGATCAGCATCTCACCGCAAGGCGTGCCTTCGAAGCCCGAGGGTTTTAATCCCAAGGCGGATGCCGACGACTGGGTGAAATGGAACCAGGAGCGGGATAAAGACTTAAAATTGTAAAAGATGACCACGCAAGAGCCGTTCGGAACGTTCCGGACGGCTCTTTTTTATTAAAGGAGGATAAATCTCTTGACACCTTTTAGCGCACGTGGTATAAAACTACGTATTGAAAATGGTTTTCAATATCAATTATGAGAAAAAACGCCGTTGAACAGTTATCGGAGTACCTAGCAGGCCAGGGCCTCAGGTCGACGACCCAGCGCGATCAGATTCTGCAGGTTTTCATCTCCGCCGGCCGCCATTTGAGCGCGGAAGAGCTCTATCTGCGGGTGAAGAAACCCCATCCCAACATCGGCTACGCAACGGTCTACCGGACGCTCAAACTCCTGGCCGAAGCCGGACTGGCCGATGAACGGCGTTTTGAGGACGGTTTTACGCGCTATGAATATAAAGCCTCGGATGATCATCACGATCATCTGATCTGCACGAAATGCGGCGCTATTATCGAATTCGAAAACGAACGCATCGAAGCGCTTCAGCAGGATGTGGCCAGAAAAAATCATTTTCTCGTGCAGAACCATAAACTGGAGCTGTATGGTCTGTGCGGTGACTGCCGGAAAAAAGATAGATAAGATTTCGGAGGTTTTTTACTAATGCATGACCATGGTTCCAGCGATGGCGAACGTCATCGTGACTCCAATCTGAATAAAGTTATCCTGATCGGCAACCCGAATGTGGGGAAGAGCGCGCTATTCGGTCTTTTGACGGGGAAATACGTCACGGTGTCCAACTATCCCGGTACGACGGTCGAAGTAACCTACGGGAATGCGGTACTAAACAAGGTACGTACCACCGTGATCGATACGCCCGGCGTGAACAGCCTGGTGCCCATGTCCGAGGACGAGAAAGTAACGCGCGACATCCTCCTGACGGACCGTGCCGACGTTGTCGTCCAGGTAGCCGACACCAAGAACCTCCGCCGAGGCCTCGTCATCACCCTCCAGCTTTCGGAGATGGGCGTCCCGTTCATTCTTGACCTCAACATGGACGACGAAGCCAAGAGCCGCGGCATTCTCATCGATCAGGAGCGGCTCTCTCGCCTTCTCGGGATAGAAGTGGTGAAGACGGTTGCCATACGAAGGAGCGGCATCGATAAACTATTGAAAAGCATTCAACAGCCGCGGCAGTCCTCTATCGAGGTCCGGTACGATGACGCCATTGAAGGAGCGATAAGAGACATTTCCTCGCTTTTCCCTGAAGCGAACATTTCACGACGCGCTCTTGCCCTTATGATCCTTGCCGGCGACGAAAGCCTCAAGGGCTGGCTGCATGCAAATATGCAGGATCACGTGATTGCCGACTTGGAAAACATCAGGCAGACGCTGCAATCGAAGTACAACAATTCACTCGGCTACCTCATTAACCAGCGGCGAATGAAGAAAGCCGATGAGATCCTGGCGCAGGTGTTGAGCCTCCACGAGTCGGGTAAAGGCTCTACGATTGCATTTTACCTCGGGAAATGGTCCATGCATCCCGTGTACGGGCTGCCGATCCTTCTTGTGGTACTTTACGTCGTCTATCAGTTTGTCGGCGTTCTGGGGGCGGGGACGGCTGTTAATTTCCTGGAGAAGGGCGTCTTTGGCGAATATTTAAACCCCTGGGCCATCAAAATCGTGCATTTCTTGCTGCCTGTTCCTTTTCTCCAGGAAATGCTCGTCGGCGATTACGGGCTCATCACCATGGCGCTTACCTACTCCATAGCCATCGTGCTTCCGATTGTGGGCTTTTTCTTTATCGCCTTCAGCCTTCTGGAAGACTCGGGTTATTTGCCGCGGCTCGCCGTTATGGTGAACCAGGTCTTCAAAATCATGGGTCTGAACGGCAAGGCTGTGCTGCCGATGATCCTTGGCTTGGGTTGCGATACCATGGCAACGCTCACTACGCGCATCCTGGAGACCAAGAAAGAGCGGATCCTCGTTACGCTTCTGCTGGCACTGGCCGTGCCCTGTTCAGCTCAACTGGGGGTGATTCTCGGCCTCATAGCGGGACTCTCCGGCCTTGCCACGGTCATCTGGCTCGGCACCCTCCTGGCGGTCATGCTGCTTGTAGGGTTTCTTGCGGCCAAGATAATTCCCGGTCAGCCGTCGGATTTTGTTCTCGAGCTGCCGCCGCTCCGCGTTCCGCAACTGACGAATATCCTGGTAAAGACCGTTGCCCGGGTGCAGTGGTACCTCAAAGAGGCCGTGCCGCTCTTTATCCTCGGTACCTTCATCCTGTTTATCAGTCACAAAGTGGGGGCGCTTGCGTATATCCAGAAGATGACGGACCCCATTGTAGTCAATTTCCTCGGCCTTCCCAGCAGGGCTGCCGAGGCGTTTGTGATCGGGTTTTTGCGCAGGGATTACGGCGCGGCCGGGCTTTTCATGCTTGCCAAGGAAGGCTTGCTCGACCCGATCCAGATCGTTGTGAGCCTCACGGTCATGACTCTGTTCGTGCCGTGTATCGCAAACTTTTTCATGATGGCAAAGGAGCGGGGAATGAAGACGGCACTCTACATGGTGGCATTCATATTTCCCTTTGCATTCGGCGTGGGGGGAGCGATGAATTGGATACTGCGAACAATGAAAGTGGCGCTGTAACGGCATGGCAGAACGCAGAGGGGCTAGAGATAAAGATATCAACCCCATGCTCTATGCACTATGCTGAATTTATCAAGGAGGAACCATGTCGGAACACAAAAGACTGGATGCTGTTGAAGGTAAAGCGGGGCATCCTGCCCTGTGCGTGCTGCCGGAAATAGAAAAAGAAGACGAACTCCTCGAAATTATGTGGACCTTGAGGGAAGAGGGAACGTTGACCCACGACCAGGTTCTTCAAAGCTGCTCCATGGAAGGGTGTGAGGCTATTTTGAAGGATCTGTCCAAGAGTGGATGGCTCCATGTAAAGGGACAGGCAATAGAACTGCTCCCGAAAGGGGAGAAGCGGGCTCGGGAGCTGGTCCGGAGGCACAGGCTTTCGTTGCGGCTATTTTATGATCTTTTCGCGCTCGACGGTGCAGAAGCTGAAGCGTGCAAGTTCGAACATATTCTTTCGCCCGAGGTGACGGACAGCGTCTGTACGCTGTTGGGTCATCCGCCGAATTCGCCTGACGGGAAGCCGATCCCGCGGGGTGACTGCTGCGCCATGTTCAGGCAGGAAATGAAACCGTTGGTTGCGCCCCTTGCCGATCTTATGCCGGGAGAGCAGGCAAAGATCGTATTCATCACTCCGGGCTCGCATTCAAGGCTCGACCGTCTCTCGGCCATGGGTGTCGTACCGGGAAGCATTGTCAAACTTCATCAGAAACGTCCTTCTTATGTGATTCAACTCGGAGAGACCACGATCGCAGTGGATAAGGATATTACAAAAGAAATTTTTGTCAAAAAAGTATGAACACGTAAACAACGACGCCTCTCGAAAGAGTTTCCTGACTCCGTTAAGCTTGGAGCCCGTGCATGGCAGCTTTATGCAGCCTTGACCACCAGCACGGCACAGCCTGCGGCCTTTATGACTTTTTCCGTCGAACTCCCCATAAGGATTTTTTGAACGCCTGTTTTCCCGTAGGTCCCCATAACGATCAGGTCCACGCCCCTGCCGCCGGCTGTTTCCACAATGACGTCATGTGACCGGCCCAGGGGCGTGACCGCTTCTGCTGCGGCCCCTGCTGCATGTGCAAGCTCGACGGCCTGGTTCACGCGGTTTTTGCCCTCGTCCAACTCGCTGCCATCGCGCAAAGCTGCAAGTACGATGAGATGGCTTCCGCAACGTTTTGCGATCGCAATCGCTTCCTGGACTGCGGCATTGGCGTGCGTTGATCCATCGGTTGCAACCAGGATATTTTGATAAGTTATTACAGCCGCTCTCGGAACAACAAGCACTTTGCAGGGCGCATGGCCGATTACTTTGGAGGCGACTTCGCCTATTAAGAGTTTTGCCAGACCTCTTCGGCCCCTTCTGCCGATGACGATCATATCGACGTTCTTCTCGACGGCCGCGTTAACGATGGAGCGATACGGTTCCTCACCTTCGAGCAGTTCGGTATCACAAGTCACGCCTTCCGATCGTGCCCTCGCTTTTACAGATTCCAGGTGCTGCCGCGCTTCCTTTTCTTCCCGTTCGAAGAATTTGGAGCCGATCGTCTCAAACTCCGGATTTGTTTCGAGCACCGACATCGCATAAAGCCTGCTGGAACACCTTTTAGCGAAATTAATGGTTTCCCGAACAGCACCCTCGCTGTACTCTGAGCGGTCTGTTGCCAAAAGAATCTTTTCTACTCCTGTTACCGGGCAGGCCTGTGGGGAATTCATGATGTCCTCCTTTTTCCCTTGACTGCTATTTACCGTCGGAATCTGTGCTTGCGATCTTCTCCAAATACCTCATCATTACAAATCTGACTTTAGTTCCATGACATGTCAAGAACGAGCCGTATGACTCAATCCCTTTGGCCGCTGATACGGCAGGCTCAGGGAGCGACCGGCCATCTCTTTCTTAATTGACACTCCTCCGCTTTTATGATTAAATGCTCTTCATGGGAACCAATTACTTGGATTTATCGCTTACAGATATTTTGTTGCTGATCGGTGTGCAGGCCCGCACCGGAGAACTGGTCGTGGAGACCGGGAACAACATCGGCACCATACTGTTCCACCAGGGGAAAATCCTCCAAGCCTTCTCTCCTTATTCGAAGGCAATCGGCGACCTGCTGGTCGAAGACGGTTTGATAACCGATATCGAGTTGCTTGAAACGCTGAAGCTGCAAAAAATGAATGCTTACACGCCTCTGGGCGCGCTGCTGTTGAAAACAGGGAAGGTCACTTTTGAAGTGATCGAAGTGATGGTACACGAGCAGATCCGGCAAGCGGTGAATGAATTCAAGTCGTGGAAGGGGCTCAATTACAGTTTTTCTGCCAAAGACATTGTTCCCTTTGACCGGATCCATTTGCCGACGCAGGAATTTATTCCCACCGAAACGATTCACGCAGCAAAGACTTTTCTTTCTTACGAATCGGCAGCTCCGGAAGTATCTTCATCTCCCGCTCCTGCTTCATCAGCCACCGTGTAGCGTCCGCGCGCTCTTCTCCGCCTGGCACCTCCGCTCATCGGCCTGTGAAGCGCCGCCCTGAGCTGCTCTCTCGCGTTGTTGAACATTGTAGCATATGCCTCGCTGCGATAATCAGGATACGTGTAATCCATGGACGTAAAACGCCGTTCACGCATGCTGTAACGAAGCGTTACTTCCGCATAAATGTCCGAGCCGATGTAGATCCTGTGTGAAAAGTCCTTGGTAGTCGCGAGAACGACCTTAGCCTCCGTGACGTACCCCGGATCGATGTTGATTCTCCGCCGGGCAGGACCCGGCAGGGTAAATTTTTTTTCGAGGTCGTTCGTAAAGAGTTTGATTTGCGGCAGCAAGGCAGGATCGATGACCTGTTCGCAAAAAATGAATTTCCGGAGAATGCCTGTCCCCATTTCCGTCCGGTAATAATCCGTCTTGTCCCACGGCCAGACTTCGCTCACATAATCAAGCGGTCCGTACTGATTGCGCAGGATATCCAGGCAGGTGTCGAACAGCGCTGGTTCCGGCGAAAGCATTCCGAAGAACAGTTTGACGGGCAGTGGATGTCGAATATCTCCCATAACACTCGTTTCAATAATTGCGCTAGTTTGAAATATACCCGGTCAAGCCGCCGGGTCCGGTGAGGGGAAGCTCCAGTTCTACTTCTACGGCGTTGTTCACATCACGCTCTTCGACTAATTTGTATCCCTTGAGGAACCCGGAGATTCTTACCGTGAAAGTGTTTCCAGTCATGGCCGCTTTCAGATCGTGATTCGGGTCCAGCTTTATCTGCTCGACAATCAGGAGAAGGTTGCGCTCGGCAGCGGACAAGGCAGCGCGTTTGGCCATTTCATGCATCGCCGTACGGTTCGATATGTTTGCCGGATAGATGCCTCTTCCTTTTGCGCGGATGACTTCGCGTCCCCAGTCGATACCGTCGATCGGGGTGACATAGAGCAATCTCATGTTTTGCGACGCCGGACAGTCCTCCGCAATTTGAATAGCAGCCCTGCCTCCGGCGTAGCCGGGCGCTGTTGCCTGGAGCATGTAGCTTCCCGGTGAAAGCGCAGTGAATTCGTATCTTCCTTCAGGAGAGGCGTTAATCGTTGCCCGTTCCTGACCTTCGGACAGCAACGTGACTTTGATGTTCGTGCCCGCGGGTAAAACGGTGCCGGTAAGAGAGGCTGTGCCGGAGGAAAGTTGAGCGAGCCGGACCGGGGGCAAACTTGCAGTTTTCCCCGGATCGACGGAGACGCTTTGAAAATTTACGGGAAACGGAGATGAGGGTGCGTTTACGCTGATGTCGTACCTGCCCGGCGCCAAGGCAACCCTGAATGTTCCATCCTTCTTATCTGCTTCAATGGCAGATACTGTTTTCCCGGATTGGTTGATCGTGACGCGTACACCGGGGGAAGGGGGTGTTACGGAGCCTTCGACGGCGCCTTCCTGTTTTGTGTGACACGAAGATGCCAGCAGAAGACTGCCTGCCAGAAAAACTGTTCTCAGGATCGCTCTATGCATGGCCCCCTCCTGTGAGCCATTATAACACAAGAATCACGGCAATTTAACAACTGATGTCAAGAGCGTCAAGAGCTTCACCCGATGGGAAAAAGCTTACCATCATACTTGACATCGGCCCAGAGATGGATATACTAAATACATGCAAGTTACTCGTGAAAGCGATTACGGGATTCGAAGTGTGTTGTATCTTTCCCGGCAGCCGTTTAAGAAAGTAAGCTTCATTAATGAAATTTCTGAGGAGTACAAAATCCCCAGAAGCTTCCTCGCCAAGATACTCCAGAAACTCGTCAAGGCCAAGATCGTACGTTCCTACCGCGGAGTAAAGGGCGGATTCTCGCTCGCAAAACAATCCCGTGAGGTCACGGTGCTTGATGTTCTCGAAGCCATCGAAGGCAAACTCTATATCAATCTCTGCCTCGCCGACAAAAAGAAATGCGGCTTCGCAAAACACTGCCCCACGACGCTGCTCTGGGCGAACGTCCAGTCCAAGGTGACGGACACGCTTAAAAAGGCGAATTTCGAAGATCTGTCAAAACAGAAAGTCTGATCTTACGCGTTTCAGGAACCACGATGGGAGCTCACACTATGAGGCAGGATGCTCAGTACGACTATCGTGCAATAAAGGGGTTCGCGATTTCATCTTTGTTCTGGGGGATCGTAGGGCTTGTCGTCGGACTTCTGATCTCTCTCCAGCTTGTCTATCCCTCATTCAACGTTCCTCCCTGGTTTACCTACGGAAGGCTCCGGCCAGTCCACACAAACGCGGTCATCTACGGGTTTACCGTGCCGGCGGCATTCAGCCTGTTCTTCTTCCTTGTACAGCGGCTTTCCAGGACACGCCTCGCGTTTCCGGGGCTCGCCCGGGTCACACTTTACTTTTTTAACATCGTCATCGTGCTCGCCGCACTTTCCCTTTTTGCCGGCATGAACCAGAGCAAGGAATATTCGGAGCTGGAGTGGCCGCTCGATATAGGCGTCGTGATCCTCTGGGTCATGTTTTCGATCAATATCATCGGTACGATCATGAAGCGCAAAGAAGAGCAGATGTACGTTTCGCTCTGGTATATTTTGGCGACAATCGTCGGCGTTGCAATCGTGTATATTGGAAACAACATATCGGTCCCGGTCTCCTTATTCAAGTCCTATCCGATCTACGCGGGGGCCAATGACGCGAATGTGCAGTGGTGGTTCGGACATAACGCGGTCGCCTTTGTTTTTACGACGCTTCCCCTCGCCGTTTTTTACTATATTCTTCCAAAAGCGACGCAAGCGCCGCTTTACAGCCACCGGCTTTCCATTATCGGCTTCTGGGCCCTGGTCTTTGCTTATCTGTGGACCGGAGCGCACCATTTGATCTACACTCCGCTTCCGGATTGGATCCAGACCGTGGCAATTGCCTTCAGCATCTTCCTGATAGCGCCGTCGTGGGCGTCGGTCATCAACGGGTACGGTACGATGCAGGGGCAATGGGAACAGATGCGGTCGAATTACCTGGTCAAGTTCATCGTTCTCGGTATTACCTTCTACGGTTTGCAAACGATCCAGGGGCCGAGCCAGGCGATCCGGACCTTCAGCGCTCTTATTCATTACACCGACTGGGTGCCCGGCCATGTGCATATGGGGACCATGGGGTGGCTGACCATGACGCTGTCCGCAGGCATGTACTATATGGTCCCCCGCATCTATAACACGGAGGTGTACAGCATCAAACTGGCAAACCTGCATTTCTGGCTGGTGCTAGTGGGGCAGCTTATCTATTCAGTCACCATGTGGACCACTGGTATTCGCCAGGGAGCGATGTGGCAGGCAATGGACCATGACGGCAGCCTTGTCTACCCCAACTTCATACAAACCCTTGCGCCAAATTACCCGTTCTGGAATATGCGGACCGTGGGAGGCGTCATTTTCTTTGCCGGGTTCCTGGTCTTTGTCTTTAATATCTATAAGACGATTAAGAATGCTCCAGCCCTGGAGAAGATACAAGAGCGTGATGTGGCGCAGACAGCTTAGCGCATGATGCAAAGTCAAGCGTGAAGATCGTCTCCTGCATTTTATGCACATTGCCCCACATGGTAGCCCGGAGGAGTTGCCTATGAACGTCGATAAACGGCCGGTAGTCTTTATCATCCTGGCGACACTGACGATCCTGGCGGGAACGCTTTTCACCACGTTTATCCCGCTCTTTATGGGAACAACAACTCCATCCGTGGAAAAGGTGATCCCCTATAAACCGCTGGAAGTGGAAGGCAGAGATATCTACATTCGCGAAGGCTGCAACAATTGCCATACTCAAACCGTGCGTCCTCTCCCGTTCGAAACGGCCCGTTACGGCCCTCCGTCGAAAATCGAAGAATCGGCCATCGACCGGCCGCATCTGTGGGGTTCCAGGCGCACCGGACCTGACCTTGCGCGTGTTGGTGCAAAATATCCGGCGGCATGGCATTATCTGCACTTGAAAGATCCCCGCAGCATGTACCGGGATTCGAACATGCCCGCTTACGCGTGGCTTAATGAGAGAAAACTCGATACGTCGTATACGGAAAAGAAAATGCGCGTCCTGGGCTATCCTTACGCGACTGAAGATATGCAGGCGCTGACTGGTAAAACGGAAATGGACGCGCTGGTAGCGTATCTTACAAGGCTCGGCAAGGAGTTAAAATAACGGCATGGCGTGGAAAGCGTGGCTGTATTTCGGGTTTACGACTGTGCTCGTCGTTATTTTGACGGGCATCACGGTGTACTATTTCCGCGACAAGCGGAAGATGACGGTTGAGGAGCCGAAGTACCGGATGCTGGATGAAGATTAACAGCCGGCATCGGCGCTGCCGCGGGAATGGACGTTGTTGAACGCCGGGAGACGATCATGGGCGAATATGACGGTATAGAAGAACGAAAAGAAGGGAAATCGAGGATGCCTTTGGGCATGACGATTCTGTTCATCGGCCTCGCTGTCTCCGGGCTGTATTACGTCTATCTTTATTTACCCCAAAGCAGCGGGTGGACGCAATCCAAGCAATACCAGCAAAGTGTGGAGGTCTTGAAACAGGCCAGCGCGACGCATGAGTCAAAGGAAGTGGCGTCCGGTGAGCCGGTGGACGTAAACAATCAGGGACTTGCGGTCTATAAGACCAATTGTGCCATGTGTCACGGGGAAAATCTCGAAGGCGGCATCGGGCCGGCGTTAACCGGTCCCAAATTCATCTATGGCGGCACGCTCGCCGACCACATGCGTGTAATCCACGACGGCACTCCGAACGGCATGCCTGCGTTCGGAAAGCAGCTTGGCCCGGAAAAGGTCCGCGACGTGGCCCACTATGTGGCTTTCCGCCACACGAAGTAGTTCAGCATGAAAGCCATGATATTTCGGACGCGGCGCACCATCGTTGCCTGGTTGCAGGCCGCGCTGCTGCTCGGGCTCCCGTTCATACGAGTGCACGGCGAGAGCGCCCTCCGCTTTGATGTCCCGTCGCTCAAACTCTATTTTTTCGGTTCTGTCCTCTGGATCAGCGAAGCCTATTTTTCCCTGCTCGTCTTTTTATTCTTCTTCATCGGCATCATGCTTTTTACCGTTCTCTACGGCCGTTTCTGGTGCGGCTGGGCATGCCCTCAGACGGTCCTTTCCGATTTCTCGACAGCGCTGGAACGACTGGCCTCTCGGTTCAAAACGCCCAAACTGGTGCGTCTTGGTCTTTCACAGGCCCTTCTCGCATTCCTTTCGATCATCGTTGCGGCAAGTCTTATCTGGTACTTCGTCTCTCCCTACGACATGCTGGCGGATATAACGAGTAAAACTCTCGGCCCCTGGACATTCGGGTCGTGGCTTTTTTTCAGCGTTCTGATCTACCTGGACCTCGCCTTCATACGCCGGAAATTCTGCACAACCGTCTGCCCGTATGCAAGGTTCCAGAGCGCTTTTTTCGATGACAAGACGCTCACCATCGCGTTCGACCGAGCACGCGCAGAGGAGTGCCAGGACTGCTGGGCGTGCGTTCGGTCCTGTCCCGCGGGCATTGACATCCGGGAGGGTCTCCAGGTGGAATGCATCAACTGCGCCGAATGCATCGACGCCTGCGGCCGGCAGTTCGAAGGAAAAACAAACACTCCGCTCATCGGGTATTTCCGGGGCGCGTCCGGAAGTTCCGTGCAAACGGGGGCGCGCGTCCGCGTCGTTGGGCTTTCGATCGCCCTTGCTTTTATTGCGGTGTTGTTCGCCCATCAAATTTACGTCAGAGTACCGATGGACTTCTGGGTGTTTCGCGATGAGCCCCAATCGTTTCGCAAAACGGATGATGCAGGCAGTATTATGAACGCGTATTCGATGACCGTTGAAAACCGGAGTTTGAACCCCGGGATCTTCCAACTCAGCATTTCAGGCGTCAAAGACGCGGAACTGGTCGTCTTCAGCAACCCGTTCCTGCTGCCGCCTGATACGAGCATAAAAATGAAAGCTTATGTTTTCGTCAAAAGAAAAAACCTCACGTACCGCGCGACCCAGCTTCGTTTTATTCTTGAAAATGTCGAGTCGCGTGAAATCCGGATCGAACAGGAAGCCCCGTTTATCTATCAGGAACAAACGGAACAGGGGAGGGAGATTTAAGTGTCGACCGTGAGGACCACCCTCTTGACCTGCGATCACTGTCTTCTTCCCGTAACGGACAGGGAGGCGGTGTATGCCGACGGCCCTTCCGGGAAAAAGGTTTTTTGCTGTCATGCCTGTCTGGCAATTTACGAGATGATCCGGGAGGAGGGGCTGCAAGCTTTTTATGAAAAACGCGACTGGCGCTCCTTCGGCATTCCCGAATCCGTTCGCTTTCCAGCCGGTCAGGAAGCGGGCCCGCCGCTCATTGAGTGTGAAACAGGCAGAGCGTCCGTCGCACGTGACGAGGACATTCAGCAAGCCGACCTTATGATCGACGGCATTCGCTGCGCTTCCTGCGTGTGGCTCAATGAGAAGATCCTGGAGCGGACAGCCGGCGTGGTCTCGGGCCGCGTGAATTTCGCTACGCATCGTGCCGTAGTCCGGTGGGACGGCACAAAAACAAACCTGGTCCGTATCCTTTCCCGTCTTCGCGCAATCGGTTATGCGGCAACTCCCTATACTCAATCAGGCCACGAGGCAATGCTTCAGAAGCAGAATAAAGACCTTTTGCTGCGGCTTGGCACGGCGCTCTTTTTTTCCATGCAATTGATGCTGCTGAGCTTCGGACTCTATGCAGGCTACTTCCAGGGAATAGACCCTCAGATGAAACACTGGCTGCAGGTCGCTTCCTGCGTCGTTTGCACGCCGGTGCTGTTTTATTCCGGCCGGCCGTTCCTGAAAGGGGCGGTGCAAGGGCTGCGAAACCGGCTGGTCAACGTGGATGTGCTGATTTCGCTGGGAGCAGTCACCGCGTATCTCTTCAGCGTTTATAACATGGTGATGGGCGGAGAAGTTTATTTTGACACCGCTGCAATGATCATCACGCTCGTGCTGCTGGGAAGATATCTCGAGAATTCGGCAAAGCGTTCCGCTTCAGACGCGGTCACCAGGCTGCTTGCGCTTCAGCCCCAAGAGGCGCGCGTTGTATGGGCGCAGGGCCGCCTGATGACCGCTGTCGAACTGGTAAAAAAAGAAGATGTGCTCGAAGTGCGGCCCGGTGAAAAAATCCCGCTGGACGGCGTGGTCCTCAAAGGCCGTTCCGAAGTGGATGAATCGCTGGTGACGGGAGAATCCCGGGCCGTGGAGAAGACGACGGGAATGATCGTGATCGGAGGGACGATAAACGGACTCGGAATGCTCCTGGTCCGGGTCACGAAAACAGGGCAGGATACGACCCTTGCGCAGATTGCGCGGATCGTTGAGCGGGCGCAGAATGCATCGGCGCCGATCCAGCGGATTGCCGACCGGGTCTCGTCCTACTTTGTGCCGGCGATTTTATTATCGGCCGCGGGAACATTTCTCTACTGGTTCAACAATCCCGCAACCCCCGGCCTGTCTGCGGCACTTTTGAACGCAGTTTCCGTGCTCGTGATCGCATGCCCCTGCGCCCTGGGGCTTGCCACGCCTGTTGCGGTGCTTGCGGGAACAGGCAGCGCGGCGCGAAAAGGGATCCTCGTAAAAGGCGGCGATATCCTGGAACGATTACATAAGGTCAGGACCATCGTGATGGACAAGACCGGGACGCTAACCACCGGGAAGATGCAGGTGACGGAAATTCGGAATGCGGAATTCGGATTGCGGAATGATCAACACGAAACTCAAAACGCAAAACACGAAACCGTTCAACTCGCCGCTTCCGCTGAGCAGAGCTCCGAACATTTGTTAGGCCGGGCGATTGTGCAACATGCGAAAGAGCAGGGGATACCATTGCTTCAAGCTGATGAAACGCGCGCCTTGCCCGGCCACGGAATCAAGGCTTTGGTACAGGAAAAGACTATTCTGGTAGGCAAACGAGCCCTGCTTGAACGTGAAGGAGTGCGGTTCCCGGCAGATTCTATCGAAACCGCTTTTCAACTCGAACGGGAGGGCCGCACCGTCGTCTTCGTTGCCAGAGAGGGCGCGTTTCTCGGAATGATCGCCTTGATGGACTCAGCGAAAGATGACGCCAAAAATGCCGTAGCACGCCTCAAAAGAACGGGAATCAACGTCGTGATGATCACCGGCGACAACGAGGTCACGGCGCAGGCGATCAGCAAGGATACGGGGATTGAGCGTGTGCTCTCGGGGTTCTCGCCAACAGAAAAGGCTATTGAAGTCGAACGACTGCGTGACAGCGGGAAAAATCTCGTCGCTATGGTCGGAGACGGTATAAACGATGCACCGGCGCTCGCAGCAGCGGACGTCGGAATGGCGATGTCCACCGGTTCCGATATTGCCATTGATTCCGCCGATGTGGTCCTGATGAAACCGGGTCTTTCCTCAGTCCCGGAGGCCGTGGAGCTTTCAAAAAAAACGTTCCTGATAATCAGGCAGAACCTGTTCTGGGCTTTCTTTTATAATGTCGCGGCAATCCCGCTTGCTATGACCGGAACGCTGCACCCGATCGTTGCTGCAGGCGCAATGGCTGTGAGTTCGGTAACCGTGGTCGCCAATTCGTTAAGGCTGAGAAAGTAAAAATATCATCCTCCCTTAATCCCTCCCATCAGGGATTCCTTATGCGTCCTCTCCCTGCGGGAGAGGACGGAGGTGCAGGGGAGGGAGGAGTAAGCAAAACTAATATGCTCTGGACCGTTATCGCACTCATTGTACTTATGTTCACAGTCGCACTCGCGGCATGGTTCATCTTCCTCTGGGCCGTGAAGACCCGTCAATTTGACGACATCGAGCGGCCGAAACATCGGATGCTGGATGACGATAGCTAAAACAACTATATTGCTATGCGGATAATGCAAACTTTTCTCGATTTATTCTGAATTTTGTTCTCGGCGGGGTCCGTCCTTGCCAAAGTTTCCGTCTTGCTGTCCTTTGGATTTTGGTCACGCGCATCAAAAAGCCTCTGCCGCCTCATATGCCCTGTGCCGGATTGCCTTCCTATGCATAAAAAACAGCTTGACAGGTCGCAGTCACTTGGTATATTCTTTTTTTAAAATTAATTAACCGATTAGTTAAATAGACATGAAACGGCAATCACATAAACAGCCGGCCGGCCGGCGCCCCAAAACCGGACGGACGGACGGGGATACCCGGGCGGCGATTCTTGCCGCTGCACGCAGGGTGTTTGCACAGCACGGCCTCGATGGCGCATCGGTCCGCGAAGTCGCCGAAACGGCCAAGGTCAATAACGCAATGATCTATTACCATTTTAAGGACAAGGAAGACCTTTATCGCGCCGTTCTGACCAACTCGTTTTCAACGATGACGGACATCTGGAGCGACCCGGTATTCACCTCGGAGTCAACGGTGCGTCAAAAGGTTGAAAAGTATGTAGAGAGCTTCATCCGCTTCCAAAAAGGCAATGAGGACCTTCGCCGGATCATGGCGATGGAATTCGCCGGAAGCGGCGGTAATATCACCTGGATCTGTGAGAGCTATTTTGCGGACAATTATGCCCGACTCGTCAGGATTTTTAAGCAGGGGATGAAGAACGGCGAACTGAAGAAATTCGATCCATCGCTTGCAGTTGCCTCATTGATCGGCGTCATCATTCATAATTTTATCTTGCAGCCGATGGCCGAGCACATACACGGTAAAGGCGTTAACCTGTCCCCGAAAAAATTCGGGGCCTTTGTTACCGATCTCTTTTTCAACGGTCTGTCAGCGAGGTCCTGACGCCAGCACCAATAAATCAAAAAGGATTGTTCAGAATGATCATTTTGCGGGCAACCATCCTGGCCCTGGCCTGTACGGTTTTGGCTGCACCAGCCGAGGCCAATGATAAAATTTACACGATCGACGATGCCTACCGTGCTGCTCTCGCTGACAATGAAAACGTCAAGATCGCCGAGGAAGACGTGATCCAATCCGAGTCCCGGGTGGACCAGGCCTGGACCTATCTCTATCCGCAGCTGGTGGCCCAGGGGGCGTACACCCGCTTCAACGAAACGCTTCCGCCCGGCGGAGGCGCGTTCTTGTTCCAGCCAAAAGAACAATATCAGGCCTCACTGGTGCTGACTCAGCCGCTCTACACCGGCGGCAGAACCCTTGCGGCTCTTCGCACGGCTCAGAAAATGCGGGAGGCCAGCTCCAGCGGCCTGTCTCTTACCAGGCAGGATATGATGTTGAGCGTCGCGGAAGCATATTACGGCGTGCTCAAGGCCCAGAAATCCGTGGACATCAGCAAACGGTCGTTGGAACGGATGGAACATCATAAAGAGACTACGGAACGTGAAGCCGCAACCCGCAAATCCAAAGCGAACCAATCGGCGCTGCTTCGCGCCAATTCGCTGGTCAGCCAGGCGCGGATCGCTCTGGTGCGGGCTCAGGATGGGCTCAAGATCGCCCATGAGAAACTGAGTCTGTTGACCAAACTTCCTAAAGACATCCAACTGGCCGAGCCTGAGCAGCTCGTACAATCGTCAGAGAGCCTTGAGAACCTTCAGAAGACCGCTCTCAGCAATCGTGCCGATTATGCGACTTCCCGGATCAATAAAAACATCGCGGACGAAAACGTTACGATCGTGCAGGGCGGACACTATCCTCAACTTTCCGCTTTGGCAGGCGCCCAGTACCAGGAATCTCAACCTGCCATCTTTACAGATGCCACGACGTACTACGCCGGTCTGCGGCTCACGGTGCCGATTTTTGAGGGAGGATTAATGAGGGCAGAGGTGTCCGAAGCGAGGTCTAAGGTCAGGCAGGCAGAACTGTCGAGCGACTTTTTGCGCAAGTCCATAGAATCCGACGTAGAGGAGGCCTATGTGAATTTGCAAACCGTTACGTCGGTCCTGGAAACGGCCAAGCTTGAGATGGACTATGCAAAGGGCAACTATGAAGCAGTGGACGGCCTGTTTTCCGAGGGGCTGCTGGCCAGCCTGTCTCTCATCGATGCCGAGCAGGCGTTGACGATGGCGGAGCGGGAACTGATGAATGCTGCTTATGACCGTGAGTTGGCCATCCTGCGTCTCAGGAAAAGTATCGGGATGCTGGGGAAAGAAATATAAGCTAATTATCTTTGACGCGTCTTGTGCAGTTATTCCGGTCTTGCATTTTCTGTAACTATCTTTGAGGTTGAATCATCATGCGCCTTCCTGAAATAGCCATCAAACGGCCCGTTTTCATCACCATGGTCGGGATCGCCCTTATCGTGTTCGGCATCGTGGCCTTTCCGCGGCTCGCCCTCGACCTCTTTCCCAAGGTCGACTTCCCGGTCGTGAACATCACGACCAAGCTGGTAGGCGCGTCGCCCGAGATCATGGAAGCGGACGTCACGAACACGATCGAAGAGGCCGTGAACACGATCAATGGCGTCAAGTCCATCACGTCCCAAAGCATGGAGGAGTACTCCATCGTGACGGTGGAGTTTCACCTCGACCGGAACATCGAACAGGCGGCCCAGGACGTGCGCGACAAGATCGCCGCAGTCAGGAACCAGCTACCGAAGGACTCAGAACCGCCGGTGATCGAAAAGATCAGCCCTGAGGACCAGCCCATCGTCTGGATCGCGGTCTGGGGAGACCGCTCCATCAGGGACCTGACGCATTACGCCGATAAGATCCTGAAGCGGGACATAGAAAAGATCCCGGGTGTGGGATCAGTGACCATGAGCGGTGGCAGGACCCGTCAGGTGAGGATATGGATCGACCAGAAAAAAATGGACGCGGTGTCCCTGACCGCCGACGACATCAAACAGGCGTTGGGACGGGAACACCGCGAAGTCCCGGGCGGACGGATCGAGAACGTCCGAACGGAATATATCGTCAAGACCAAGGGCGAGTTCGAAACGCCTGAGGCGTTCAACGACCTGGTCATCGCATACCGGCACGGCAGGCTGATCAAGCTCAAGGACATCGGGTACGCCGAAGACGGACTCGAAGACGAGCGGTCGATCACCCGGTTCGACGGGAAAACGGCAGTCGGCCTGTCAGTCAAGCGCCAGTCCGGCGAGAACACCGTAGCCGTGGCCGAGCGCGTCAAGGCAGCCGTTGCGGCCATCAAGCCGCCCCAGGGCATGCACCTCGATATCACCTTCGACCAGTCCAAGTTCATCCGCCGTTCGATCGAGGACGTCCAGGTATCGCTCTGGCTTGGGGCCGTGCTGGCGGTGCTCATTATCTTCGTATTTCTCAGAAGCGTGCGGAGTACGCTGATCAGCGCCGTGGCCCTGCCGACCTCGGTTATCGCTACGTTCGCGTTCATCCAGGCTTTTGGGTTCACCCTGAACATCATGACCATGCTCGGGTTGTCTCTCTCCATCGGCATCCTGATCGATGACTCCATCGTGGTGCTTGAAAACATCTACCGCAGGATGGAAGAAGGCGATCCGCCGATGCAGGCATCCCTGGAAGGCTCGTCGGAGATCGGCCTGGCGGTCATGGCAACCACGTTGTCCATTGTGGCCGTGTTCGTGCCCGTGGCGTTCATGAAGGGGATCGTGGGCAAGTTTTTTTTCGAATTCGGCATTACCGTCACCGTCGCGGTGCTCATCTCGCTGTTTGTGTCCCTGACAATAACACCCATGCTCACCTCGCGTTTTTTGAGCCATACCAAGAAGCACGGCAGGGTCTACCTGTTCCTGGAGAAGGGCTTCGACAGGATGTACGACGTATACCGGCCCCTTCTTGCCTGGGCGCTCAAACACCGCTGGTCGGTTATTACGATCGCCGTGGCGAGCATCGCCGTCGGTATCTTTTTCTTCGCGATCCTGGGGAAAGAATTCATGCCGAACGAGGACCAGGGCAAATACATGGTCAGGCTGGAGACTCCGATCGACTACTCATTGCCCCGGGCCGACGGCGTCATGAAAAAGATCGACGAAGAACTCCGCAGGAGACCCGAAGTCCAGAGCACCTTTTACGTTACCGGCTCGGACCTGACGCCCGACGTCAATAAAAGCCGGATTTATGTAAATATGAAAGAGCGGAAGGACAGGAACATCGTCCAGATCGATTCCATGAAACAGGTACGCGACTCTCTGTCGTCTCTTCCCGACGTAAAAGCCTCGGTGGAGATGATCGCCATGGTAGGCGGTGGCATGCGGTCCGTTCCCATTCAGCTCATGATCCAGGATCGGGACATCGAGGAGCTGAACAGGCGGACCCTGGCCATCAAGGACGAATTCGCAAAACTGCCCGGCATCGTGGATGTTGACACGTCGATTGAGACCGGCAAGCCCGAGGTGAAGGTCCGGATCGACCGCGACAGGGCGGCGAACCTGGGCGTCAGTGCCTTCGCCATCGGCTCTACTATCAACACGATGATCGGCGGAGAGATCGTCGGCAAATACAAGGATGAAAAAGAAGGCGAGCGGTATGACATTATCGCCCGCCTGATGCCCTCAGAACGGGACCGCCCGGGCGACATCGGTACGCTCTGGGTGCGCTCGTCGACGGGCGAACTTGTGCATCTGAAAGACATTGCCTCGATGCAGATCGGTACGGGGCCGACGGTCATCATGCATTACAACCGGCAGCGCGCGGCCACGTTGTTTGCCGGCACGGACAAGACCAAGCCGATGGGACAGGCCATGACGGAACTGGACCAGATCGTCAAGAAAAACCTGACTCCCGGCATGTCCACCCGCTACGTGGGCATGGCCGACGCCATGCTGGATTCGTTCAAGAATATCGCCTTCGCCCTCGTGATTGCCGTCATCATGGTCTACATGATCCTTGCGTCGCAGTTCGAGAGTTTCGTCCATCCCTTTACGATTATGTTCTCGCTGCCCGTGAGTCTCATCGGCGCAATGGGGCTCCTGCTGATCACCGGCGAGCGGGTCCAGATCTTCAGCCTCATCGGAGTGATCATGCTCATGGGTTTGGTGACCAAGAACGCGATTCTCCTCATTGACTATACCATCACGCTCAGGAAGCGCGGGATGACCCGCGAGGAGGCGCTGCTCAAAGCAGGACCGGTGCGGCTCCGTCCGATCGTTATGACCACGGCAGCCATGGTCTTCGGTATGCTCCCCACGGCCTTGAAAATCGGCGAAGGCGCGGAGTCCAGGGCGCCGATGGCCATCGCCGTGATCGGCGGTTTGATCACTTCGACCCTGCTTACCCTCGTCGTGATCCCGGTCGTGTATTCGCTTGTGGACGACCTGGAGAACTTTTTCAAAAAGAAGAAAAAAACTGAAAGGATCGGGCAACCAGAGATAACCACGGTGTAACGCTTAGTGCAACTGATGATTCTTTATTCTTCTTAATCCCTGGGTATCTCTTGGCCCCTCTCATCATGCTTAAACTCGGTCATATCGTCTACTCAAACTGTTTCCCGCCCCACGCCGGGATCGTAATGCGGAAAGCCGGTTTGCCCTTCAGGCTGGTGGAAGGCATCCCCACGCAACTAAACCGCATGCTCTATGAGGGGACCATCGATGTTTCGCCGTCGTCCTCCATCGAGTATGCCATGAATCCCGGTCGATATATGCTCCTGCCGGACTTGTCCATTACGTCAAAAACCAGGGTTATGAGCATCCTGCTGGAAAGCAAAGTCCCGATAGAGGAGTTGGACAGAAAAGTCGTTGCCTTGACAACTGCGTCGGCCACGTCGGTGGTGCTGCTCCGTATCCTTCTTGAACTGCGTTACCGCGTCCATCCCGGATACATCCACTATGAACAGGGCTGCGAAGATCCTTCTGACAAGGCGGATGCCATGCTTACCATCGGAGACCTGGCGATTCAGAGGGCCGCTGCATCGAGCTATCCCCATTGCTATGACCTGGGCAAGCTGTGGAACGAATTTACCGGACTGCCCTTTGTATTCGCGCTCTGGCAGGTGAGTAACCGAAAAAATATTCACAACGATCTTGGACGGATGTATGATATTATTATGGAGTCGAAATTGTATGGGCTGGCGCATCTTGCGGAGCTTGCCGAGGCCAATACTTCCCGGTTTAACCTGCCGGCAAAAGTGCTGTTCGATTACTGGAACCTGTTCAGTTATGGCTTCGGGGAACAGGAGCAAAAGGGGTTGCTCGCATATTATGGTTACGCAGCGGAGATTGGGGCTATTGAACCTGTAGCGGATCTTCGCTTCTGGACACGGGGTTCTTGATCGGAGTAAAAAAACATGTCATTTTCTCATAACCATGAAGAAACACACGATCACGCCCATGGCCATGACGACAATCATGACCATGGACACCACCAGCTGCGGGCGCGGGGGGGCGGTCAGCGGGACCTTTTGATTGCCCTGTCGATCACCGTTTTTATGATGATCGTCGAGGTGGTCGGCGGCCTGCTGTCAAACAGCCTGGCGCTGCTCTCTGACGCGGGCCACATGCTGACGGACAACCTTGCGCTGTTGCTTTCCTTTCTTGCCATGAAATTTTCCACCATGCCCGCGACAGAGCGAAAAACCTTCGGTTTTTACCGCCTCGAAATCCTGGCAGCGCTCATAAACGGCATCGTGCTCGTCCTGATCTCAATCTACATAATGTACGAGGCCTACGTGCGGATGGTCCACCCGCAACCGGTTCAGGGAAAGCTGATGCTGGTCGTCGCAATTATCGGATTGGTAGCAAATATTATCGGAGCGTTATTTCTTTTTAAACACAGCCATGCAAACCTGAACATCAGGGGGGCATACCTGCATATTGTCGGCGATGCCCTTTCCTCGGTCGGCGTGGTGATCGGCGGCATCGTCATCATCTATACCGGCTGGTACTTGATCGATCCCATTTTGAGCATCATGATCTCTCTGGTCATCATCTATGGTTCCTGGTCTTTGGTAAAAGAATCTGTGAACATCCTGCTCGAATCGGTTCCCTCTCAGATCAGCATCGACACGGTCTCGGCGGAGATCGCCAGGGTCAAAGGCGTGCAGGAGGCCTATCATATTCATATATGGGCCATTACGTCAGGAGTTTATTCTCTGAGCGCTCACGTACTGATCGACGATCAGCTGGTCAGCGGCTGCCGGAACATCATTGACGAAATCAGGGAAGTTTTGTCGGATAAATTCAACATCCTCCACAGCACCATCCAACTGGAGTGCGACCGGTGCGCCATGAGCCCGGTGTGCAGTCTCCCCAACGAGGTCCGGAAAGAAAAGTGATATATAAAGTGATCGGTGGTTGAATTCAATTTTTGCCTGGACCTGATCGAAAGGACACATGAAGCACATTGGACGTAAATTGTTTCATCTCTTGGGCGGCGTGGGGCTTTTGTCACTCTATTTTATTTTTAACAGGAACACGGTTTTCTCAATATACCTTACGCTCATCGGAGCGGCGCTTCTGTTCGAGATTTGCCGCCTGAAGATTCCCACGGTGAACAAATTTATTTATACGCACTTCGGCAGCGTCATCCGCACAAGTGAGGAACAACAACTGACCGGCATTGTGCCCTACCTCCTCGGAATCGGTTTGTCGCTTTATACGTATGCAACGCCCGTGGCTTCAACCGCCGTGTGTTTTCTTGCATTCGGCGACGTGGCTGCCACGACGATCGGCGAGCGCTTCGGAAAGACGAAAATAGGGAATAAGAGCCTGGAAGGGACGGCCGCTTTTGTTGCTGCATCGGTTCTGATTGGTCTTCTGCTGCCTGTCGTGGGGCTGAAGGTGCCGACGGGGATAATGATCATCGGCGCGTTTGCCGCGGCCGGGATCGAGCTGCTTCCGGTTTCACTCAATGATAACCTGCTGATTCCGGTCCTGTCCGGCGCAGTCATGGAATTTGCACTCCAATGGGCCCGTTAACCGGGTTCGCCTTCGTTTGCTCGGGCATAAAAAAGGTCACCAGCTCATGCGCAATGCCGTTATCATATTCATCCTGTCAATTTTTGCAGCGGGCCCTGTTCATGCGTCTACAGCGCTTACGCTCCACGACTGCATCGAGAAGGCGCTTGCCAACCATCCTGCCATCCGCGCAGCGAAGGAGGCTCTGTACGCAGGCGAAGGACGGGTTGCCCAGGCAACCGCGCCATACCTGCCCCAGGTGCAGGCCAGTACGGGATACGCTGAAAGCCATGGGCTGGGAGGCGCCTTCGGAGACACCGACACGAAATCCTATACGACGACGCTGTCGTTGTACCAGGTTCTTTATGATTTTGGAAAAACCGGAAATGCGCGTGATGCCGCACGCTTCGGGACGCGCTCGGCGGAGATGGACATTGACCGGGTCGTCCAGGAAGTCGTCCTGAATGTGAAGCAAGCCTACTATGGGCTGCTGCAAGCCAAAAAACTTGTGCTGGTTGCACAAAAGACGCTCGCACAGACCGAAAGCCACAAGAAGCAGGCCGAAGCTTTTTTTCACGCCGGCTCCAAACCGAGATTCGACGTCACCAGGGCGGAAGTGGACGTGAACAACGCCAAGCTGGGATTGATCAATGCAGAGAACAGCGTGCGTCTGGGCACCATAGGACTCTATAACGCCATGGGCCTCGACCCGGTCCGTGATGCGGAGATCGAGGATGTTCTTTCCCAGCCCACAGCCGTACCCTCCCTCGATGAGGCCCAGGCCGAAGCCCTCAAAAACAGGCCCGAGATGCTGAAAGCCGAACAAGACATCCGGTCCGCACAAGCCCGGGTCAGGACCGAGGAGTCGGGCTATTTGCCGACGCTTTCCGCCAGCGGCGCCTACAACTGGGCGCATGGGACCTCGGAAATGGGTTCGTTCAACGGGATACCGCTTAAAGGAGAAGTCTTAAACAGCTGGAATGCGGGCATAATGCTTTCCATGCCGCTCTTTGAAGGAGGACTGACAAGGGGCAGGGTAAGCGAGGCCCGGGCGAATCAGCACGCCCTGGAAGCGCAGCGGGATACGCTCAGGCAATCGATCCTTCTTGGTGTCAACCAAGCCTACGCCGATCTTGAAAGCGCTTCGGCGAGAATTGCCGTGATGGACAGTTCGCTCAAGAACGCCCGGGAGAGCCTTGATCTTGCCGAGGGCAGGTACGAGGCAGGGGTCGGCCTGTCGCTGGAAGTGACGGACGCCCAGGTCGCGGCCGCGAAGAGTGAAACTGATTACGTACAGGCTCTCTATGATTATCAGCTTGCTGCCGCGCGGCTTGCGAAAGCAATGGGCAAGGGTTTAGAAAGGTAACGAGTTCTCAGTTTCATGTTCAGGGCGTAAAATCGTGCTTTTGGCAGTCGGGTGGCGAGAGGAGAGTGCATGCCTGTCAAAGAGGTGGTTTTTACCGTTAAACTGCCCATCAGGAGCGTATGGGCTTTCATGATAGACCGGCGTGAAGTGGGCTGCCTGTTCCCCGGGTGTAAAGGCGTCAAAATCCTGAACGACCTGGATTCCATCTGGACCATCAAGATGTCGTTGGGGCCTTTCACCCGCACGATCGAAATGCAGGCTCACACTACAGAACTGGACGAACACAAAAGGATGGCCTGGACCGCGACACATGAACACCTCCTGACCTCGGGAACAGTCACGTTTCGCAAGATTTCGGAAGACGAGACCGAGGTTACCTACCATCTTGAGGGCCATGTGAACGGCCACTTTTCGTTTCTTCAGGACATGGTCGTTGCCGAGAAACTCGGGGAGGTTACCCGCGGTTTCATGAAAGCCATCAAAGAACGGCTCGAATACCGGGCTGACCAGGAACCGAAGGAATCATAGTATGTCGATCATTGCAACAATAGCGCGAAAAAAAATTCTCTGGGCCGTGACAGGCATTATCATCATCGCGGCAATCATCATGATGATCGGGAAGAAGCCGGTTTTGGTCAAAGTCGCTGAACTCAGGCCGGGCGAACTCCGGGTCATCGTAAACGCCACGACAACGTCCACGGTCAAGTCCGAAACCGAAGTCACGCTCTCGGCCCAGCGAACCGGCAGGGTGGTTAAGCTTCCGGTCAAGGAAGGGGACATCGTCAAAGCGGGAGCGCTGATCGCACAGCTCGACCTCACCGAGGAGTCGGTGCAGAGCGAGAGCGTGCTCTTGCAAAGCAAGGCTACCTTCGATGAAGCGAAAAAAAACCTGGAACGCTCGCAGGGCCTGTTCGACAAGGGCATGATCGCGCAGCAGGACCTGGACGCAGTGCGCCGGGCCTACGAGGTCGCACAGTCCCAGTACAGCGCGGCGCGGGAAGACGTCCAGGTGAAGAAGGACTATTCCATCATTCGCGCCCCCTTCGACGGCGTCGTGTCCAGGAAATACACCGAGGTCGGCGAACTCTTGATGCCGGGAAAGCAGATTGTCACGATCGTGAACCCCGATAAAATTTATGTTCTTGCCACCATCGACGAGGTGGATGTGGGCAGGCTCAGGCTGGGCCAGCCCGTCGGAATAACCGTCGACGCCTTTCCGGGAGAAAAATTCTTCGGCACGATCAAACGGATTTCCCCGATCGTGAGCGGCGGCAAGCTGGAGACCCGCACGGCCGATGTGTGGATCTACTTCGACAAAAAAGAGCCGCAGATAAAGCCGGGCATGTCCGCGGACGTGGAGATCCTGGTTGCAACCCTTGAAAACGTCCTCTCCGTTCCTTCGCAAGCGGTCATCGAACGGGAAGGGAAAAAACAGATCTTTGTAGCCGATGGACGCCCGCTCAAACCGGGCAGCACGACGGCCGTTAAACTCCGGCCTGTTGAAATCGGCGAAACCAACTGGAGCTATACGCAAATCATCGGCGGTCTGAAAGCCGGGGAGTACGTCGTTACAACACCGGAGGCCTCGGGGTTGAAAGACGGGGCGAAGGTGAAGATTGAACAATAACAACCCTCAGAGTTTACTTGCCTTTACTCCGTACCAGGGGCTCTGAACTTTGAACTGTTACTCATGCCATGATTGAGCTTGCCGATATAACTAAAACCTATCGCATGGGCGAGGTCGATATCACGGTCCTCTCCGATGTCTCCCTCAAGGTCCGGCAGGGAGAGCTCATCGCCATCATGGGGCCTTCCGGCTCCGGGAAGTCAACGCTCATGAACATCATCGGCTGCCTGGACAGGCCCACGAGCGGCGTCTACCGTTTTGAACAACGGGAAATCAGCACTCTTTCCGACGATGAGCTTGCGTCGGTCAGGAACGTCAAGATCGGCTTCGTGTTCCAGACCTTTAATCTGCTTCCGCGTTTCTCCGCGCTCAAGAATGTCGAGGTCCCCCTTATCTACAGTGGTGTTCCTGCCAGGGTGCGCAGAGAGCGGGCGATTCCTCTCCTGGAACAGGTAGGTCTCTCGGAACGGATGCATCATAAACCCACGGAGCTTTCCGGAGGCCAGCAGCAGCGTGTTGCCATAGCCCGCGCACTGGTGAACCATCCTCCGCTTTTACTTGCCGACGAACCCACGGGAAATCTCGACAGTCGCTCCGGCGAGGAAATACTCAAAATTCTGACCGGGCTCAACAACCAGGGAGTCACGATCATCATCGTCACCCATGACCCGGGCGTGGCAGCCCGGTGCAAAAGGAACATCCATTTGAAGGACGGGCAGATCGTCGGCGATCAGGTGACGGCATGAACTTCCTCGAAACGTTCAGGGTCTCGTTTGAAGCCATCCTGTCGAACAAGGTCCGCTCCGGGCTCACGATGCTCGGTGTGATCATCGGCGTCATGGCCGTGATCCTGCTCGTGTCCATCGGCGAGGGAGCCAGGGTCTACATCACCAAGGAACTTACCGGTCTCGGCACGAACCTCCTCATCATCCAGCCGGGCAAGACCAGCACGAGCGGCGGCTTCCATCCGCCCTCTGCGGGCACCGTGCGCAAACTCACTTACGATGACGCCCAGGCATTAAAGAGACGGGCGTGGCTTTTGACCGATGCCGTGCCGCTGGTGTTCGGTACGGGGAGGATAAAGTTCGGAAACCTCGGCCGGGACACCATGATCATCGGCACGACGCCGGAATTCCAGCGCGTTCGAAATCTTTACGTTGACACGGGGAGCTTCATATCACAGGGAGACGTGGATTCGAAAGCCAAAATTGTGGTCCTGGGGACCAAGGTGAAGGAAGAACTGTTCGGCGATCAAAATGCGCTCGGCAAGGTAGTGATGCTCTCCGACGCGCGGTACCGCGTCGTCGGCGTGATGCGGAAGAAAGGGACGAGCCTGGGCATGGACATCGACGACGTCGTGTATGTTCCCGTCACGAGCGGCCAGGAATTGTTCGATACGGACTCACTCTTTGAGATCATCGCTTCAACGCCGCGGGCGGAGGACACGGACCGGGCCATCGCGCAGATAAAAGACATTCTTATGAAACGTCATGCCCATAAGGAAGATTTCACCCTGCAGACCCAGGGCGCCATGCTCGATACCATGAACACGATCCTGGGCGTTCTGACCGCCGTTCTTGGAGGCATCGCCGGCATCTCGCTGCTCGTCGGCGGCATCGGCATCATGAATATCATGCTCGTTTCGGTTCGCGAACGCACGCGGGAGATCGGGATCAGGAAGGCCCTCGGCGCGAGAAACAAGGACATTATGGCCCAGTTTATGATCGAGGCCATGACGCTCTCCGGAGCCGGCGGGATCATCGGCATCCTGATCGGCGTGGGACTGGCGCTCATCATTCCCGTATTTATCGATGTCCTTCCAACAAGCGTATCGGCCTGGTCCATTCTTATGGCATTTACTTTTTCCGCCGCGGTGGGCGTGTTTTTCGGCGTGTATCCCGCGCGCAAAGCGGCGCTGCAGGACCCGATTCAGGCGCTCCGATACGAATAGCCTCTCCTGAAGGTCACGAGACCGGATCTGGAATACTGGCTTGCCCCGAGTTATTCAACTTTAAAAACTTGAAGCACACTAACAGAGGCCAGCGCAATCACCACGGCACAGGCTGCCCGGAATAACTGAATGGGAAGGCCTAAGACAGGAGTTATGATCAGTCCCCCAACGACCGCGTAGCATACAAAGCCCGCTGCGGAAATATTCAGTCCTCGGAGTAATTTATTGTTTCCTAAAGATGCCATGGTTTTACTCAGACTAAAAAGCATAATTGCGGTTAAGGCCGATCCCGCGAACCCGAAACCGTAGCGTGCGTAAAGACCAATCTGAGAAATGTCGGATATCCCCATTGAATAAACTACGCCAAGAAAGATGACGAACAGGAAAAAGGGAATTGACCGGATGATGCCCTTTTTCTCGGATTTATACGTAAACAAGTTGATTGCAAACTGCAGCAGGAAAAAGAAGGAGAGCATCATTAAAATTTGAGAGGTATAGAGAAGAGCTTGGTTCTCCGGTTGCCCAAGAATCCGTCCGATGAATCTTGCCCAGTCGGTCAATTCCGCCATTCCATGGAGCGTACCGAAAAAAACGAGCATATAGAATGATGAAACCAGCTTGATCGAGGTTGCGTCAATGATGCCTTCCGTGATGAAGTAGGCCATAGCCAGAAAACTTAAACCATAAACAGCAAAAATATAAAAAAGCGGTTCTGCAAGCAGTTTATCCATGCGGCCCTCCTTGGCCAAATTAATCTAACATCGGCAAGAGTTTTTCCAACTCTGTTTCCACTATTTTGGACTCATCTCCTGTTACAAGCATGGAGACGGCATTCACAATGTTCTTCAAAAAAATTTTCCCGTCTTCCTTTGTCATGCTTGACACGTTTTTGTTCAGTTTCTCCAGATTATTTTTCAGGATAGAACCCGCGATGACAGCCCCAATTCGTCGCTTGATAAAAAGTTCGACTTGATTGATGAATTCTTCTTGTTTTGTCATTCTGTCTACTCCTGGCTGCAGCACAGAATTTGTTTAATTCGCGCCCATGAAAGTAATTGGGCGGAGTACCATGCTACTTGCTTCTTAAATTTATCGGCCAGCACGTTGCTTATCGCTGCGCACTCGCACTTGGCGAGAATTTTTTTTGCCACAATGTAGTCATCAATTCAGTACTGTCAATAAACTGAGAAAGATTTGTGATATAACGATTTGTTCTTACCTCCACACGAAAGTAAGGTAAAAACATAGCATATCCTTTTTGCATTATGCATAAAATGGATTGTAAGTCAAGATAAAAATGTTTAGCACAAATAAATATGTTTTATCGTTACGGGTCATTATAGGGAGCAACGTAAGTAATGCACCAAGCCACCAAGCCAAAGTACTTGATTGACATTGACGGGCATTCCGTGATGATCTCATGTTGTTTTACTTTTGCGGCGATCTATAGTACAACAAACATCTTTAAAAGACCATGTTACATACCCCCCCCCGCTAAGTATTTAACAGATTAAGTTTTGAGACGGTGTGGATCTTTGTTATCTCCAAAGATTCATCGGAGACATAAACGGCATAGTAAAGTAAATGCCAGTATATTATATTTTGCAAATAT
>JAJXTW010000155.1 GCA_021783455.1 Nitrospirota bacterium
GGTGATCTTCTTGGCGGAAATCATCCTACACTGATTTGGAAAGCTTTGCTCTTTTTAAACTTATCCTCTTATATCATCCACAGATTCAGCGGACCAGGCCAAAAAGCGTTATTAGGTTTCGAAATGAAGTCAAGCCCCTGTCATGGTTCAGGTAGTCGCGGCAACATTATTTTGAGTTGTTTTTTCCTGCTGTTAACTATATAATCAAAGATAGTTATTTTGCTCCTTCGAAGGGGTTTCCGCCATGACGCAGAGCTTCAATTGCATTCCAACGGGCATCGGCAGCCTGCCGACCGTTGACGCGGACAAAGCCGCGGGCCTGTCGCTCCAGTATCTTACCGAAGCGCCGATCTGGCCCCAGCTTCCGCAACGCGACTTCCGCGAGCACATGGACGGCCAGTACAGTGAATCCCTGCCCGGCCTCAGGCTCGATTCGGCGAAAAAACGCTTTTATTTCGACACGTCGAAGGACCTGACCCCGGAACTGGAAAAATTCTTCGGGCGGTATATCGAGAAGGACTACAACTTCTTCAGGATCTCCGAAGAATATGCCGCTGGATTCTATGCCTTTCTCCGCGCGATCAGGAAAGGGCTTCCGGCGGGCACGCGGTTCCTGAAAGGCCACATCACCGGTCCGCTTACCGCCGGGATCTCCTTCAAAGATGAGACCGGCAAGGACATCATTCATAATGAAGTGTTGTTCGATGCCGTGGTCAAGGGGCTCGCCATGAAAGCAGCATGGCAGCTTGAGCAGTTGAAACCGTTCAACAAGCCTGTTATCATCTTTATCGACGAACCGGCCATGGAATCGCTCGGCTCGGCCTTCTCCGCGGTCTCGTCCGAGGTCGTGGCCGACAAGTTGAACGAAATCATCGACATGATCCACGAACTGGGCGGGATCGCCGGCATCCACTGCTGCGGAAATGCAGACTGGCCCATGCTGTTCAACACGAGGATCGATATCATCAACTTTGACGCCTTCGGGTACATGGACAAGGTGATGCTCTATCCCGAAGACATCAGGAAGTTTCTCGGCCGCGGCGGAGCGCTCGCCTGGGGGGTCGTGCCGGCGGGCGCGTACACGGGAAACGAGACGGCGGATATGCTCCTTTCGAAGCTCGAAGCAGGCATGAAGCGGCTGGAATCCCAGGGAATCGCGCGGGGAACCATCCTTCGTCAATGCCTCATCACGCCGTCCTGCGGTCTGGGCAGCCTGACCCCGGACAAGGCCGAGGCGATCCTGAAACTGCTCCGTGAAGTTTCGGACAGAATGCAAAGATTCATATGACCACAGCTCGACCCCGTTTTGTGCGGACCAAAGGAACGGTAATACGCCGATAAAAAAGAAAGATAGTTGGGCACAGATGCAATCTGAAAATCCGGATTAACATGCAGGCCGCAAGACAGTAATCCGCTTTTTCAGAGAGAATCCGTGTCCAATTTTTTTTAATCAACACTCATGCCTCCTCGCTTACACTTCACGAAGTTTCTTATTGCTTCCCTCGCACTCCATGCGCTGGTCATCGCCGCAGTGGTGTTTCTCTTCAAGCCGTCGCTGACGGAGATCCCGGTGTTCACGCCCGTCAGGATCGTGAACCTGCCGCAGCAGGAGACCAGACAGCTGCCGCCGCTTCAGCGGCCGGCGCCACCTCCATCCGTTCCCGAACGCATCATTCCGGAAAAACCGTTTCCGCCCAATGCCGTGCCGATACCGAAGAAATTCGGCGAAAGTGACGAGGTCAAGCTGCCGAAGACGCTGCCGCGCACCGGCGTACCCGAGGGAGCTGAGCAGGGTAAGGCTGCGGGAAAAGCGACGACACCCCTGTCGCAGAAACAAACCGGACCGCTCCCGTTCCTGACCCAAAACGACATCGATGAACTTGCCCGCAAAGGCATGCCGGAAAAAAGTCCGGGCGACGACTCGGTCACGCTCGATACGGACGAATTCAAGTTCATGTCCTACAATCGCTGGCTCAAAATCAAGGTCGAAAGCGTTCTCAAGTACCCTGATCTCGCGGCCATCTCCGGGTATCAGGGAAGTCTCTTCATCAAATTCGATATTCTGAAAGACGGCGCCCTCGGCGGGGTCGAGGTCCTGAAATCGTCGGGCTACAAGATCCTCGATGACGAGGCAGTCCGCGCGATCCGTGCCGCGGCCCCGTTTCAACCGCTCCCCGATGACTGGGGCATGCAGCGCTACACCATTCGCGCCGCCGTCATCTTTTACCTGGGCGTGGGCTATATCCGATGAGCGACCTTGTTAAAATCGGCGCAGCCTTCAGCCTTATCGTCGTGCTTCTGCGGCCCCGCTGGAACCTGGGGCTCGTCATGTTCGCGGCTGGCTGTTTCTCGGGACGCTCTACCGCATCGGCCCCTTCGGCCGGGCAAAGGTCTTTTTTTATCTGCCGTCGATCCCGTGACGATCAATTTTGTGACCGGGCTCGTGCTCATCAGGGTCCTGGAAAACATCATGTTCTCCCAGCTTCCACTTCCGTTGGCGGTCGTCGGCGTCGGTGCGCTTCTGGGATTTTGGGGAATCCGGACAATTCCGGTCAGCGAAAACAGGAACTGGAAGAGATCAAAGCGCTCTTCGTGACTCTTTTGCCGAGCGCCATGTCGATTGTGTCCGACGCCTGAAGTTCAAAGCGTTGCATTTCTGTTTGATTTTTCAATCTGAGTATGTTACTTTTCAATCTATGATTACAAACGACATCCTTGCGGACTCTCAAAAATACATCATGAATACCTACGGCCGGCAGCCGCTCGTGCTCGTCAAGGGCAGGGGGACCAGGGTCTTCGACTCCGACGGGAGAGAGTATATCGACTTTGTCTCAGGCGTCGCGGTGAACAACCTCGGTCACTGCCATCCGCGGGTGGTCGTGGCGCTCCAGAAGCAGGCCCAGCGGCTGATGCACGTGTCGAACCATTATCACAACGAGCCGCAGATCAACCTCGCGAAAGCGCTCGTCACCCATTCCTTTGCGGACAAGGCGTTCTTCTGCAATTCTGGCACCGAGGCGATCGAAGCGGCCATCAAGCTTGCACGGCGCTACGGCCGGGAGGTCCTGAAAGAGGACCGGTACGAGATCATCACCATGCGGGGATCGTTCCACGGACGGACCCTGGGGGCCCTTACCGCTACGGCCCAGGAAAGGTTCCACAAGGGTTTTGAGCCAATCGTCCCGGGCTTTCGATACGTTCCTTTCAACGACATCAAGGCCGTCGAGGCGGCAGTGAACGAACATACCTGCGCCGTGCTCGTGGAGCCCATTCAGGGCGAAGGCGGGGTGAACGTACCGTCGGCCGGGTACCTGACGAAGCTCCGGGAAATCTGCGACCGCAACAAGCTCCTCCTCATGCTCGACGAAATCCAGACCGGCATGGGCCGGACCGGGAAACTCTATGCCTACGAACATGAGGGCGTCCTCCCTGACGTTGCAGCGCTTGCAAAAGGGCTCGGGGCCGGCATGCCCATCGGCGCGCTCCTGGCAACCGATAAGGCCGCCCAGGCGCTTACGCCCGGGTCGCACGGTTCAACCTTCGGCGGCAATCCCCTGGCTTGCGCAGCGGCGCTGGCCTCGTTCGAAACGCTGATCGAAGACGACATTATCGTTCCGGCAGTGGAGCTGCTCGGACAGCATTTTCTCCAAGGCCTGGACAGCCTCAAAAAGAAATACCCCTTCGTCAAGGACGTGCGGGGCAAGGGCCTGCTCATCGGCATGGAACTGGATTTCCCCGGCAAGGACATCGTTACGTCCTGTCTCAAGGAAGGCCTGCTGATCAACTGCACCATGGATACCGTGCTCAGGTTCATGCCGCCGCTCATCATCGCTGAAGAAGAGATCGATAAGCTTCTCGGAACGCTCGACGGCATATTTGCGAAGAAGTAAGTAAGCCTGCGGCTCGTGGCTGATGGCTCATTGCTGATAGGAACTGCATTGAACCGCAAGCTATGACCTATGAGCTATCAGCTAAAGACTTCATCCTGGAGAACCAATGAAAAAAGACCTGCTTGCCATATCCGACCTATCGCAGAAAGACATCGAGAAGATCATCGAGCGCTCCGCTGCTCTGAAAAAACTGCAGCATCAGGGAAAAGCCCATGCGACCCTGAAGGGGAAAACACTCGGTATGATCTTTGAAAAGTCGTCGACGAGAACAAGAGTGTCCTTCGAGGTCGGCATGTACCAGCTCGGCGGCCATGCCCTTTTCCTCTCCTCGGACGATCTTCAGATCGGCCGCGGAGAACCCGTCGCGGACACGGCGCGCGTCCTCTCCCGGTATCTGGACGGAATCATGATCCGGACGTTTGCCCAGTCAACCATCGAAGAACTTGCGCGCCACGCAACGATCCCGGTAATCAACGGACTGACCGATCTCCACCACCCCTGCCAGGTCCTCGCCGACCTCTTCACGATCCGTGAAAAGAAGGGGAAGTTAAAAGGGCTCAAACTGGCCTACATAGGCGATGGGAACAACATGGCAAATTCGCTCATTGAAGCCTGCGTCAGGACCGGGATGCATATTTCCATCGGCTGCCCTCACGGGTACGAACCCGACGCAGGGGTTATGCGCGAAGCCCAGCAGGAAACCGTCCGGACAGAATCGGTCCTCCGCATTGTGAATGACCCCGCCAAAGCAACGCAGGACGCCGATGTGGTGTATACCGACGTCTGGGCGAGCATGGGCCAGGAGGCGGAACACGCCGTCCGCGTGAGAGCTTTCCAGGGATACGAGGTAGATGCAAAACTCATGAAAACCGCCGATGCGAAAGCGATCGTAATGCACTGCCTTCCCGCCCACCGGGGAGAGGAAATCGCTGCCGACGTTATCGATGGACCGCAGTCGGTCGTCTGGGACCAGGCGGAGAACCGGCTGCATACGCAGAAGGCGGTGCTGGAATTGTTGATGAAATAGTCATGGGGAACTGACGGCCTCCGGTTTTATACGCAAAATCGTAAGAATAGGTAATGGAAAATTGTAATTTTTGAACAATAAATCTCAAATTATAATCTCACACTGACAACCTCCCGGGAATATGTTATACATGAAACTGCGAGCACCACTTACGCAGACTTCGGAGGTGTGGGTATGAAACCATTAATCGGCATTACGATGAACCTGGAGGTACAGCCTGCCAGGAACATGAACATCCTGGACCAGGACTACGGGAAAGCGGTTTTGAAGGCAGGCGGCCTCCCGGTGCCGATCCTCGGGATCAACGACTCAATCGCTGATCTCGTGAAACACCTTGACGGGTTCTTGTTCACCGGTGGCGACGACCTCCACCCTCAGTTTTACAAGGAGAAACCCCTGGTCAACGCGCGCATGACGATTTCTCCGGAAGAGCGCACCCGCTTCGAAATAGACCTGTTCAAAGCTGCGACCAGGGCAAAGAAACCGATTCTGGCCATTTGCCACGGCGCCCAACTGGTGAACGTCGCTCTCGGCGGAAAATTGTACCAGGACATCTCCCGGCAGCTTCCGCATCCGATCCAGCACGGCTCCGCCCGCGCAGGCGAAAAAGTCTTTCATGATGTCGACATTTTTGAGGGGACCTTGCTCTCGCGCATCATGGGCACTTCCCGCATTCGCGTACGGAGCGCACACCATCAGAGCGTAAAGAATCCCGGCCGCGGACTCCATCTCTCCGCTGTCGCACACGATAGGGTAATCGAGGCACTTGAACCGAGGACAAAACAGTTTCTGATAGCGGTACAATGGCACCCGGAAAAAACACCAAATGATCGATATTCCAAAAAACTGTTCGCGGCATTCATCAACGCTTCAAACGCTTCAGGTAAATCATAATACCTCAAGGGCGTCTGCCGCCACGAGGACGTTGTTTGTTTCTCTCGCTCTTGTCACTATCCTTGTCTTGTTATTTTCTGCAGGCTGTCATCGGTCCGACGACGGCCGTCTCCCCAATTACCTTTACCTCAGGCTGAACAGCAACCCCACCACGCTCGACCCGGCTTTGGTCACCGATGTCATAGGCGGCGGCATTACGGCGAAACTCTTTAACGGTCTTGTTCGCTTTAACGAGAACCTCGACATCGTACCCGACATCGCCCGCTCATGGAAACTTTCGGACGACCAAAGGACTTACACCTTCCGTCTCAGGCGGGACGTACGGTTCAGCAACGGTCGCAAGGTCACGGCCCAGGATTTCAAATACTCCTTCGAGCGCGTGCTTATGCCGCAGACCAAGGCCCCTCTCACCTGGGTCCTTGACAAGATTGAAGGCGCGGGCGACGTCATTTCCGGGAAGGCCCAAAGCGCCTCAGGAATAACCGTCGTAAATGACCATACGCTGAAACTCAAACTGGAGAAACCCTTCGGTCCGTTCCTGTCGCTTTTGGCAATGACTGCCGCTTATGTCGTGCCCCGGGAGGAAGTCGACCGGCTTGACCAGGATTTCGGCACCCATCCCATAGGCAGCGGTCCGTTCCTGCTCACTGAATGGAAGCATGGCCAGCATGTTGTCCTTACTGCGCGAGAGGACTACTTTGAAGGAAAGCCCACGCTCAACGGGATCTATTACCGCATCATCCCCGAAGATCTCACGGCAATACTGGAATTTGAAACCGGCAGACTCGACGTACTCCAGATCCCGGCCTCGGAGTACCATCGCTATACTACCGATCCCGCCTGGCGCGATCTTGTTTATGGAAAGACGGGGCTCAACAGCTATTATCTGGGGCTCAATTGCACGCGGCCGCCTTTTGACGACCTCCGGGTACGGAGAGCCATGAACTACGCAATTGATCGCCGGCATATCCTGGACACAATCCTGGAAAAGCGCGGGACCCTCGCTTCGGGACCGATACCTCCCGGCTTGTGGAAGAGCAAAATCTGGCCCCAGGTCGCAGAAGGATACGACTATGACCCCCGGAAGGCGAAGGAACTCCTCCATGAAGCGGGCGCTGAAGGAAAAACGATAAAGATCTATATTACCGCTGACCCGGAAGTCCTTAACATCGTCGAGGTCATCCAAAACTATCTCGAAAAAGTCGGGCTTAAGGCAGAAATAACGCAACTTGACTGGAGCGCTTTCAAGCACGCTGTCAACGAAGGGGAGCCGGACGCCTTCTGGCTCTCGTGGT
>JAJXTW010000156.1 GCA_021783455.1 Nitrospirota bacterium
CGTTGTGCGTTCATAGAGCCGGCCTGCGCCGCCGGTGGCGAGCAGCACGGCCCGCGCGGAAATGACCAGCACTTTTTTGAGCGCTTGCTGGCATACGATGGCGCCGACGCACCTCCCGTTTTGAATGATGAGGTCGCGGGTGAAGGCAAAGTCGATCTTGGACACACTGTCCGACGAGCGTACCTTGTCGATCAGGACGCGCATGATCTCATGCCCTGTAGAATCGCCCTGGGCGTGGAGGATCCTGCGTTTCGAATGGGCCGCCTCCTGCGTGAAGGCGAGCTTGGTGCCCTCCTTGTCGAACTCCGCGCCCCAGAGGATCAGCTCGCGTATTCGCGTCGGGCCTTCCTCGACGAGGGTGCCGACGGACTTGCGCAGGCAGAGCCCGTCACCCGCGCGGAGGGTGTCGTCGAGGTGGATCGAGATTTCGTCCTCGTCGGAGAGCGCGACAGCCACGCCTCCCTGGGCGTACTCGCTGCTGCTCTCGGAGGGGGCGTCCTTGGTGACCACGAGAACGCCGCCGTTTCGAGCAAGCTCAATCGCAGCGCGAAGACCTGCTACGCCCCCGCCGATGATCAGGAAATCGGTCTGTATGTGTTCTTCGGTGTAGTCCATTTGTGTATGCAAAGGCATAGGGCATGGAGCAGAGGAACAGCAAAACATTTACTCTATGCGCCCGGCTCCATGCTTCATGCCGATCATTGCTTTCCCGGCGTTTCCCCCGGCTGAGCCAAAAAAGGGTTCTTTCCGTCGATGGAGAGAAGCTTGAAGTCGCCCGGTTCAAAGACCAGCGTGACCCTGCCGCCGTCCTTTACGCTTGTCTCGCCCCCGGCAATCCATTCTGCATCCCAGGTAAAGGTTGCCTTCATTCGGCTTGCCTCGTCGATCATGATGATCATTCTTGCGTACTGGATGTTGAAATGGATCGTTTCATACTTGGAAAATACTGTTGTCAGGGCTTTTGCGAAACCGTCCCGGTCAGGGTATGACTTCGACACATCGGACAGAAAAGCGTCGAGATCCTTCGCCTCATAATACTTGTCCATGTCCCGGAGAACCGAGAGGATGGTTTTGGTTTTGTATGCGGTCTGGTCCGGCAATTTTTTTGTGCTGCAGGCGGAAGCGGTGAGCAGGACGGCTGTGATGATGACAAATGAGAAGATGCGATTCATGGGGCCTCCGGATGGTTCGAATGAAGTAGATTCAAGTCTCAGGTCTCAAGTCCGAGACAGGTGAGACTACAATATCTTTTTCAAAAACTGCCCGGTGTACGATTCCTTCACCCGTGCAATATCCTCGGGCGTTCCCTGGGCCACGATCTGTCCGCCCCGGTCCCCGCCTTCGGGGCCGAGGTCGATGATCCAGTCCGCGGTTTTAATCACGTCGAGGTTATGCTCGATCACGACCACGGTGTTGCCCGTGTCCACGAGCTGGTTCAGCATGTCCAGAAGCTTCTGCGTGTCGGCGAAGTGGAGCCCCGTCGTGGGTTCATCGAGGATATAGAGCGTCCGGCCCGTGGCGCGGCGGGATAGTTCCTTCGAAAGCTTGACCCGCTGCGATTCGCCGCCGGAAAGGGTCGTGGCTGATTGCCCCAGGGTGATGTACCCGAGCCCGACGTCCAGGAGCGTCTGAAGCTTTGACCTGACGGGAGGCACGTTCTGAAAAAAGTCAAAAGCCTGCTCTACGGTCATGGCGAGCACCTCGGCAATGTTCTTTCCCTTGTATTTGATGTCCAGGGTCTCGCGGTTGTACCGGGTCCCGTGGCATACGTCGCAGGTCACGTACACATCGGGCAGGAAGTGCATCTCGATCTTGATCAGGCCGTCGCCTTCGCAAGCTTCGCACCTGCCGCCTTTGACGTTAAAGCTGTAGCGGCCGGGCTTGTATCCGCGCACGCGCGACTCCGGCAACTGCGCGAAGAGGTCTCTGACCGGTCCGAACACGCCGGTGTAAGTGGCGGGGTTCGAGCGCGGCGTCCTGCCGATGGGCGACTGGTCGATATCGATTACCTTGTCGATGTGCTCCAGTCCCTTGATGTCCTTGTGTTTGCCCGCGCGTTCCGTGGAGCGGTAGAGGCGCTGGGCAAGGGCGCGGTACAGGATGTCCACGACCAGGGTGCTCTTGCCTGAGCCGGAGACTCCGGTCACGCAGGTGAGTACGCCGAGCGGGAACTGCACGGTGATGTTTCTCAGGTTGTTCTCTATGGCGCTTACGACGCTGATGGATTTTTCGAAGGACTTGCGGTTTTCCGGCACTTGAATGAACGCCTTGCCCGAGAGGTACTGGCCGGTAAGAGATTGCTCAACTTTCTTGATCGCTTCCGGCGTGCCCTGGGCCACGATTTCGCCGCCGTGTACTCCGGCGCCGGGACCCATGTCGATCACGTGGTCTGCGGATCGGATCGTCTCTTCGTCGTGTTCCACCACGAGCACGGTATTGCCGAGGTCGCGGAGCCGGAACAGCGTATCCAGGAGCCTCCGGTTGTCACGCTGGTGCAGCCCGATGCTGGGCTCGTCCAGGATATAGAGCACGCCCACGAGGGATGAGCCGATCTGCGTGGCAAGCCGGATGCGCTGCCCTTCCCCTCCCGACAGCGTGGCCGAACTGCGGTCGAGGGTGAGGTAGTCCAGGCCCACGTGCACCATGAACCCGAGCCGCTCCCGAATCTCTTTCAAGATCCGCTGAGCAATGGTGGTTTCTTTTTCCGTGAGTACCAACTCATTGAAAAAAACAAGGGCCTGCTTGATGCTCATACGGGTCACTTCACTGATTGTGAGGCCCGCCACCTTGATGGCCAACGATTCCTTGCGCAAACGGCTTCCGTTGCAGTCCGGGCAGGTCTGGTAGCTCATATACTGCTCGAGCTCCCACTGGGTCGCGAAGGAGTCGGTTTCGTCATAGCGCTGCTTTAAGGTCGAGACGATCCCGTCAAAGGGCTTGCAGGCAACGTCTTTGGCGACCCGCCCTGACGCGGTTTTGGCCCCCAGCTCGCCCGTTCCGAAGAGCAGCATTTTCTGCTGCGCCGATTTCAGCTCTTTGAAGGGCGTATTTACGTTGAAGCCGCAATTCTGGGCGAGCGAATCGAGCATTTGGAAATACTGGTAGGAGGTGCGCTTTGCCCAGGGTTTAATCGCGCCTTCCCGGAGCGAGAGGTTGGGGTTCGGGACGATGAGGTCAGGGTCGAATTCCAGGAGCCCGCCGAGCCCGTCGCAGGTAGGGCAGGCGCCCTGGGGACTGTTGAAGGAAAAACTGTTGGGCGCGATCTCGGGATAGCTGATGTTGTCCACGAGGCAGGCGAGTTTTTCGCTGTAGAGCTGGTCCTTCTTCTGGTCCACCAGGTTGATGAGCACGAGACCTTCTGCCTGGCGGAGCGCGGTTTCAATAGATTCGGCGAGCCTTCGCTCGACGCCGGGCTTGATCACGAGGCGGTCGATTACGATCTCGATGTCGTGCTTCTTTTTTTTGTCCATCGAGATGGGCTCAGAGAGCTCCTTGATCACGCCGTCGATCCGCGCCCGCACGTAGCCCGAGGCGCCGGCGGCCATGAGTTCCTTTTTATATTCGCCTTTTCTTCCCCGAACGATCGGCGCCAGGATCTGGATGCGCGTCTCTTTGGGCAAAGCCATGACCGCGTCGGTGATCTGCTGCACGGTCTGGGCCGCGATCTCCCTGCCGCACTTGTAACAATAGGGTTTCCCGATCCGGGCATAGAGGAGCCGCAAATAGTCGTAGACCTCGGTCACCGTGCCGACTGTTGAGCGCGGGTTCTTGCTTGTGGTTTTCTGCTCGATCGCGATGGCAGGCGAGAGACCGTCGATGGAATCCACGTCAGGCTTGTCCATCTGACCCAGGAACTGGCGGGCGTAGGCAGAGAGGCTCTCGACGTACCTGCGCTGGCCTTCGGCATAAATGGTATCGAAGGCGAGGGATGACTTGCCCGATCCGGACAGACCGGTGATCACCACGAGCTTGTCCCGCGGGATCTCAATGTCGATATTCTTCAGGTTGTGCTGGCGGCAGCCTTTAATAATGATTTTGTTCATAAGATAAGGAACTCGGAATGAATTGATATTTTACCACCACATTATGGGGGAGTAAAGAACTTTGTAATCAATCGGCGATATCACCAGGGAGAAAAGGTCCCTGCCGTGGGTCCGGCCGGAGGAGGAAAACTACTGAAGAATCGGCGCATTGTTTAAAAGCTTCAGGGAAAAAAGGGCAGTTTTCTTTGCGATTGCCGTTACGCTGGTATTTTGCTTTTGCGTTTTACAAGCTCGTTCTTGAGATCCGCGCTTTTGGCCCCTTTTGTCCATTCCTTTTTCTATAATCAAAAGCTGTGAACTCATTTATATTATTTATAGGTAAAATTCTTGACAATGTTTTTTCGTTATGTTAACTTTTTTACGCTTTTGAAAGCAGATAAGCGTTTCTTTTTTTTGTGAGAGGCTCTCCCGATTATGATAGACATTAATGTCTCACTTCTTATCCAACTGGTCAACTTTATCGTGCTGCTCATCGTTCTGCACGCCATCCTTTTTAAACCGATCAGGCAGGTCATGCAGGAACGCGAGCTGGGCATCAGTTCGGCTTTCGGTGATGCGAAAATCGCGCAGGAGCGCATGCAGAACCTCCTGGGTGAGTATAACGCGTCACTGGCCGAGGCAAAGCAGAAAGCCATGACCGCCTATAATTCCCTGTATCAGCAAGGCCTTGATGCGCAGCGCGACATGGTCGCGGCAGAACGGACAAAAGCCGGCGATATGCTCGACAAGGCGCGGGCGGAGATCGTGACGGCATCGAGCGCGGCCCGCGGTGACCTCAAGAAGGAAGCGGAGCGGTTGTCGCAGGACATCACCGCCAAACTGCTCGGAAGGGCGGTGTAGGTAATGAAGAAGAGCGTGCTCAAGAAAATCGAACCGTTCCTGTACGGCTTGTCCGGTGTTCTTATCGCATCCCTGGCTTTTGCCGAGGAAGGGGCAGGTCACGGCGGCGAGGAAGCGATAACTTTTATGGGAGACTGGCTTCCGCGTTTCTTCAATTTTGCCATTATCGCCGCAGTTGTCGTCTATTTTACGAGAAAGCCGGTTCGCGATTTCTTCAAGAACCGGTCGGCCGAGATAGCGAAATCCATGCAGGATTCGAAGGAAACCCGTGAGCGGGCGGTGGCGGCCCTTGCGGACATGGAGCGGAAGATCAAGGAGCTTGAGGCCGAGACCACAAGACTCATAGCCGACGCCCAGGCCCGCGGTGAGAAAGACAAGCAGGCCCTGGTTGAGGAAGGCAAAAAAGTGGCCCAGGACATTCAAGCCCAGGTCAAGCAGGGGATTGATGTTGAAGTACAGAAGGCCAAAACCGCCCTGGCAGCCGAAGCTTCGATCCTTTCCCTGGACCTTGCGGAAGGCAAGATCAAGGAAAAGATCAGCAAGCAGGACCACGAGCGAATTGTGAAGGAATATATCTCCAAAGTGGGAGGCAACAGGTGATTCGGACCATAGCGAAGAGATATGCCAGTGCCCTCGTGGAGCTTGCTGAGGAAAAGAAGGCCGTTGACAAGATCAAGGCGGACATGGCGGCATTCGTCGCTGCCGTGGATTCCCAGACTGCCATGCAGAAGCTGTTTGCCAGCCCGGTCTTTACGCCGGAGCAGAAAAAAGCGGTTATTCAGGAACTGGCGGGAAAGCTGAATATGCAGCCGATTACCCAGCGGTTCGTGGAGTATCTGGCGGAAAAGGGCAGGATCAGATACGTCAAGGACGTCTATGACGCGTTTCTGGACATTCTCTCTGAGCGCCAGAACCGCGCCGCCGTGCGGCTTACCACGGCCGTGTCCCTCGACAGCGGCGATCTGGCGGACATCAAAAAGAAGCTGGAAGCGCTGACCGGCAAGCAGGTGGACATCGATTCGAGCGTGGACGCAACGCTTATCGGCGGGGCGCGGGCCCAGATCGGGAGCGTTATCTACGACGGGACCATTAAAAACCAGCTCGACAAGATGCGCAGTCAATTAATGAACTAATAAACCAGAAGTCAGAACTCAGAAGACAGAAGTCAGAAAACCCATGCTTTTGTCTGTCCTCTGTCATCTGTCCTCTGTCATCTGACCAAAGGAGTTAAACGATGCAGATCAAGGCACAGGAAATCAGCGAAATCATAAAAAAGAAGATATCCGATTTCGAGAAGACCGTTGAGGTCGCAGAAATCGGCACCGTGATCACGGTCGGCGACGGTATCGCCAAGATCTACGGACTCGACAACGTCATGTCCGGCGAGCTTCTCGAGTTCCCCGGCAACGTCATGGGCATGGCCCTGAACCTCGAAGAGGAGAGCGTCGGTGCTGTGCTCATGGGCGACGATTCCCGGATCCGCGAAGGAGACATCGTCAAGCGCACGAAAAGGATCGCCGAGGTTCCCGTGGGCGACGCCATCGTGGGCCGCGTGGTGGACGGCATCGGCCAGCCCATCGACGGGAAAGGCCCCATCGCTTCCAAGGAATTCCGGCACATCGAAGTGATCGCACCGGGCATCGTGAAGCGCCAGTCGGTGCGCGAGTCGCTCCAGACCGGACTCAAGGCCGTTGACGCGATGATCCCGATCGGCCGCGGCCAGCGCGAGCTCATCATCGGCGACCGCCAGACCGGAAAGACCGCCGTCGCCATCGACACCATCATCAACCAGAAGGGCCAGAACGTCATCTGTATCTACGTGGCCATCGGTCAGAAACGTTCTACCGTGGCGCAGGTCGTGAAGACCCTTGAGGAACACGGGGCCATGGCGTATACCATCATCGTATCGGCCACGGCTTCCGACCCCGCGCCGCTCCAGTTCATCGCTCCCTACACGGGATGCACCATCGGCGAGTATTTCCGAGACAAGGGCGGCCATGCTCTTATCGTGTACGACGATTTGTCCAAGCAGGCCACCGCCTACCGCCAGCTCTCGCTGCTCCTCCGCCGTCCGCCGGGACGCGAAGCGTATCCCGGAGACGTGTTCTATCTCCATTCCCGTCTTTTGGAGCGCGCGGCGAAACTGTCCGACAAGCTCGGCGGCGGGTCGCTCACGGCGCTTCCGATCATCGAGACCCAG
>JAJXTW010000157.1 GCA_021783455.1 Nitrospirota bacterium
TGATGGCGACCGGCGGACTCCTCCAGAACCCGGTTCATAGCTTCCTTGCAACGGAGAGATTTCCGATCGCAGTTACCACGGATAAACGCTGACATATGTCATTTCGCCCGGGATCAAAGGCAGTTTCAGAGACCTCGTTTTGGAGGTATCAGTCAGGGTGAAGTCATATATTCCCGAAGAGGTGCTATACCCACCAACCATGACCGCGGCCACCGTTGCCGTCGTCGGCCCCGTAGGGAAAAAAGCATTACTGCCGTTATTATAAAAAATGTTGCAGGAAGCGGGAGAAGCCGTGACAGTTACCCCCGACACTTCACTCTGTGCGGCGTTGTAGATGTCCATCGAAAACCAGCTTTTGGCCGTATAGAAAGGATCGCTCCAGGTGGCAGTAGTACCCGAGTTGCCGGTAATCAGATTGACCATATATAGCACATTCGCCCTTGGTGCAATACTGAGCAGCATTCCTCCAACATCTGTTGCTGTATTCATTATTGCGGCATTGAATCCAACATAGCCCGGAGCAGAAACATTAATATACATGTCCGTCAAAGGCGGAGCATCGGTAAGGGTGAACGACCCGTCGCCTCCCGTCATCGAAGTTGACAGCACACTGTTGTCAGCGGCCTTACGTAACGTTACCGTAACGCCGGATAATGCAGTCGAGGGCGACTTGGATATGTCGTAGACCGACCCCGTAATAGTCAAGCCGGAAGACGACGTTGTCCCGCTTTTTCCGCAGCCGGTCAGCAGCACAGTAACCATCGCGGCAATAAAGAGAAAGTCCTTCAGTTTTTTCATAATCCACCCCTTACACAATAGAAAGAGAGAGCATCGTTCATTTCCTGCAGGCGGGCCTTCATACATAAAAAGCGCCAACTTTTTACTTCGCTTCCCCGCCACGCTGATCCTGACTGCTCAGCGACGGAGTTAAGCGAAGTACCTTTCCGGCTGTTTTCCGGCGTTGAAAAAACGTCTCCACATTGGTACCGGATGTTGTAAGACCATGACCCGTTGCTATTCGCCATCTTCGGCATAACCGTTATGTTATATAGAGGGCTATAATGCTGCAGCTTTCGCTCACTGCTCACTCTATTGCCGTTTTTACAATGTCCGCATTGGTCGGCTCGGCTTTCTTAGTGCAACCTATAAACCAATTCAGCATCCATGAGCACGGTAACGAGGCTCAGAACAATGACTTTTTCGTCATGATTTTGATCCTTAGATTATCTCTTCATATTTGCACCAGCGTTCGTATATTAAGCCAATGCTGGCTTCTTGTCAACCGGGACGGGGCTGTTTCGTTACCCGCATCTCTCTTGGAAACTTTTCTTCTTCGTAATTGTCGCTTCGCGATTCAGCTCTGCAATATAGTTTCCATAGGCTTCTTTTCCCTTCTGGGACCAAGGCCTCTCTTCGATGGTAGCTTGTACGTTTCATGGCCTCCAGATAATTTTTTTAAGATGACCCAAACGATATAAGCCTGTGACGGGCTGTTGGGTTTGTTCCTTTATGCGGACATCGGGCTGAAACTTCGGAGCCTTATCGTAACCAAGCTTCACGGCCTTCTAATGCATGAGTTCCACGTTGATTATTGTTTTAAGCGCTTTTTCTTTGGCCGCCTGATCGGCATCCTCGTAGCTCCCCAGCTTGATGACGAGGTCTTCCGTTGCAATCGGGATGCCGATCATTGTGGCAAAAAGGCCTTGTTGATCTCTTTGGGAGGTCCGACATCTTTGCGGCCCACTGTTGGTAATCCTGCGCGAAGACACTCTCCAGTTCCCTGACATGGTTCGCGTTGCACAGAAGATAATATGCGCCATACTGAAAGTAGGGTTTCTAATGACCACGACAGAGGATGCCTTGAAACAGCGGAAGTATAGCGATTGCATCCAGTATCTCGGCTCCTCGTTTCGTATGCGGGTAAAAAAACTCCTGTCGGCATTGGATGCGCAGTGCAACCAGTTTCGCTTGTCGTCGATATTAACATCTGTCTCATCAACGTGGAGTAGTCCTGATGCCGAGAAAGCCATGCCTGACCCACTGGTCAAAGTATTCCAGCCGGTCATATGCTTCCTGGTTGAAGTTGTAGATGGAGCCGCTGCTCGCGGGGATATGCAGCTGCTCCAGAAAATGAGACTCCCCGCAGCACGCTACGGGGTATCTGTAAAGAAGACGATTATCGTTTGAGCAACCTGCGGTTTCCCAAACGTTTCCCTCTATAAGGCGCCCCTGTAGCAAGCTACAGGGAATTGCAAATTACAATAAGGCAACCAACATGAAATACTTATTTCCTTTTCTGGTTGCCTTTGCGAATCAACGCAGCACGACATAATCCGCATCGTGGATCGTAACGCTGTCCGGTTCTACCTGGCCGGGGATGACAGGCACAATAACGGCAGTTTTAAATTTAGAAAGTTTCGCGATCTGTTCGGGAATCCCGCGTTTCCACGCATGCCCCACTCCCGCAAGGACAATCACCGTCTTGCCCGGATGATTATTCAGGTACGTAACAAGATGCCAGGCCATGGTCTTGTCCCACACCATCTGCGCTTCGCAAAAATTAAGGAACTTTCCCTCGTCCCTTTGGGAGTGGCCGGCATAGGCTTTTTTAATAAATTCCATGTAGGTCGGGTCGATATCACAGCTGATTTCCTGCGGGAGCTGTTTTTTTTCCGTTGCCGTGAGTGATGTGAATCCCCGCTGTGCAACTGTTTCGGCGATCTTGTCCGGAATGTTCAGCCCGATCAGGGGAATCGTGTGTTCACGGGCATAGGAAAAGATGTCCTTATACAGAGGCCAGGCCTCTCGCCAGTTGTCGTAATACACGGGCAGGAACTTGTCCACCGGCATCACCCCTTTCACCCACTCATCGAGCGATTGCTGGCTGTCGGCCCTGAACATTTCAAGACCGACTACAAGCGGCGCATCGGCTTCATGGAACGTCCGGATGACCTCAAGTTCCAGCTGATGGTGCTCCGGCATGTCATGGACCTCGCCGACAAGAATGATATCTGCCTTTTTGACGTCCTGAATCATCCGGTCGAAAGACATCGTCTTCCCGTCTTTTATGCGCAAGACTTCGCTCGAACGGTCCATGCCCACGCCGACAGCGACACTCAGGACGATGATAGACAGGGCTATGGCAAATTTTGCTTTCATATGGTAATTCTGACAATTTGCGGGCACAATGTCAAGGAAAGTGAAAAAAGAGCGGAATTCTGCGGGTCCCATTCAACCGCGTGGACAATTCATTGTCTAATAAGGTAGAATATATGAAAAGAGGGAATGAGATAAGGAGACCTACTGTGAGAATCATTGGCCAAGTCATGCTGTTCGCTTTCCTGGTTTTGAATCCGGTATTTGCCTTTTCCGAGGACCTCGGGCTGGTCCGGCTAAGCCTGATCGAGGGTGATGTGCAGGTCCTGATCAAGGACTCCACGGACTGGACAGCAGCCGAGGTCAATCTGCCGCTGAACGAGGGAGACCGGATCTGGGTCGCCGACAACAGCAAGGCGGAATTTCAGATCCGCGGCGGCGTCTATGCACGCATGGACGGCAACACGGCCCTCGACATCCTGACCATTTCGCCTGACTCGGCCCAGTTCTATCTCGACCAGGGCCATGTCTACATCAACAACCGCAGGGGCGGGATACAGACCGTTCAGGTCGACACGCCGCAATCGTCGCTCCGCAGCTACGATAATTCCATCATGCTGATCGATGTGTCTGAAGACAATGTGATCGAGGTCTCGATGCTCAAAGGGGACGCCGTCGCCGAGAGCAGGACCGGCGCGACTCACGTCAGCGCAGGGAACACCTTGACGATCCGGGGTGAAGATACCGCAGATCTTGCACCCATCAGCCCTCCCGACGATTGGGAACAGTGGAACATTGACCGCGACCGGCGTCTGACCGCCTGGGGCGACAGCTCACGGTATTTGCCTGACGAACTTCATGAATATTCTTCCGATTTCGACAGCAACGGACAATGGGACTATGCAAGCGACTACGGCTATGTCTGGGCTCCCACGGTCGTTGTGTCGACGTGGGCGCCTTATACCGTCGGCAATTGGGTCTGGGTTCACGGCAATTACGTCTGGATCGCCCGAGATCCCTGGTGCTGGGCGCCTTGCCATTACGGGCGCTGGGTCTTCATTGCGTCCCGCGGCTGGTGCTGGGTCCCGCCGGCAACCGGCGCCGCATACTGGAGTCCCGGGTATGTGGGATGGGTCGTCACACCGACCTATGTGGCGTGGGTGCCGCTCGCTCCGGGCGAGATTTATTATGGCTACGGTTATTACGGCCCCTGGAGCAGGAATATCACCAACGTCAATGTCAACACAATCGTGGCGAACCGGACCTACGTTAACGCCGGGGCGGCCAACGCAGTCGGCGTCGCACGGAGAGACACCTTTGGCACCGGAAGACGCGCGCCAATCAGGATCAATGAGAACCCCTTTACGGAAACAAGACATCGTCCCGGGGCAGCCATCGACATCGTCCCGCCCCGGGAAAAGCCACGGATGCCGATCTTCCTGGCGCCCGAAAGAAGCAATCAGGGGCAGCATCAGGTTCCCGAGCAAGAACGGGTGCGCCCGTCAAATAGGGAGAACAGGCCGCAGGTGCGGCCGGAGCGGCCCGTTGCCGCGCCGCCGACGATCGTGAACCGGCCTTCTTCTCCGCAAGCGCTTCCGCCGGCACGGTTCCGCAGGATCCGACCGGAAGAAATGAAGAATGAACGTCGCTTGATACGGGAACGGGGGGCATCGGTATTCAGATCGCAACCGCCGGAAAATCTTCCGATCAGGAAAATACGTGAACCCCGGGTCATCATCAGAAAACCAGGTCAGCAGCCGCAGAAGGCCGTTCAAGGCGATGGCCGGGAAGGACGTCAGGAACGTCAACAGGGCCGCTGAACCCTGGCAAAAGCAGCCGGAGAGGCTGCCTCACAAAGGACTCAGGAGGATTCTATGAAGATCGGGTTTATCGGGCTGGGCATCATGGGAAGCCGCATGGCAACGAACCTGCAAAAAAAAGGACATGAGCTTGTTGTTTACAACAGAAGCAAAGAAAAAACGGAACCACTCATCGCCCAGGGAGCGGTGCGGGCGCAAACGCCTGCTGATCTGGCAAGACAGGTCAAGATCGTCATCACCATGCTTTCAAAACCCGACGCAGTGGCCGAAACCGCGCTTTTGGACAAGAACGGTTTCCTGGGAAGTCTCGCTCCGCAGTCTCTCTGGATCGATTGCAGCACGGTGAATCCTTCATTCTCGAAGCTCATGGCAATGGAGGCAAAGCAGCGCAAGGTCAGGTTTATCGACGCCCCGGTCGCCGGCTCCAGGGGGCCGGCCGAGCAGGGGCAACTGCTGTTCTTCGTTGGCGGCGAGAAGGCGGACGTCGAGGAAGCGCGGCCGCTCTTTGAGGCAATGGGCAAGGCCGTGTTTCACATGGGCGGGCACGGCATGGGCACGTCGATGAAAATGGTGAACAACATCATTCTTGCCCAGGCCATGGTCGCGTTTTCAGAGGCAATCGTGCTCGGGGAATCGCTCGGGATCTCAAAGGACCAGCTGTTTACAACGTTGCTCGCCTCCCCTGTCGTTGCTCCGTTCCTGGCGTTCAAGCGGCCCATGATTGAAGCAGGAAAGTTTGACCCGGAGTTTCCGCTCCAGTGGATGCACAAAGACCTGCAGCTTGCCGCGGAAACGGCCTACGAGACCGGCGTCCCGCTTCCGCTGGCCAATGCAACAAAGGAGTTGTATGCTCTTGCGGTAAAGAATGGATTGGGGGAAATGGACTTTTCAGCTATCTACAAGTTCCTCAGCACGGGAAAATGAACAGGGGCAGCCGGACTCTGATGCTATTTCCACATGTCTGTCTGCAACTTTGACTTTTCCTGTTTCTCTATGGTTTTGAGCCAGAACTGCCGTTCCTCCCGGACCAGGCTCGAAGCCGAGGTTTTCGCGATTTTCTTGACGTGGACCGCATAATCCTCGAAAACGAACTGGATAACGCGCGCCCTCTCTCCCCCGAGGTCTTCAGCTACCAGCGGGATCCCGTCATTTTTCAGGAACTCGCGGATAAAGCGGGTATTAACGTCACCGACGCAGAAAAAATTATCCTTTGTTTCCGAGCCAAGATAAATTGTTCCTCCTCCAAAGGCTTTCGCACGCAAGTTCTTCCTTTGTGCACCAAGTTTCAGCATATCATTGATCAACAGCTCCATGGCGTGAATGCCGTACCGTCCTGCTTCGCTCAGGACGATCGGGATGTTCTGCGCGTACCGTCTGTTGCTCAATAAAAAGTGGTTCATCCCGATGACCTTGGTGACGGGGTCATAAAGACAGGCGGCAACGCAGGAGCCGAGCAGCGTGCGTATCGTAACTGGTTGGTCCGAGGCGTAATATTCGCCCGGTAAAACATTGACCTGCAATCTCGTCCCTCTCTTCTCGATCAACATGGCTCACATACCGCAGAGGGCCTTTCCCTGAAATTTCACTCCCTGTACATTATAGCAGAAAGACTCCCGGACAGCGGGTCCAACGTGGCTCACGATCGTTGCCACGCGAGCCATGCAGAGAGCAGTTTTTTGACAAAGGGCGTAAGGCGCGTCCGGTTATAAGCATCAGCCAGCTTCTTGACGGCTTCGGCCTGGGTAGGATAAGGATGAATGGTTTTAGCGATGGACGACAGGCCCGATCCTGTTGTCATGGCAAGGGACAGCTCGCTGATCATCTCTCCCGCATGGCGGGCCACGATCGTTGCACCGAGAATTTTATCGCTCCCCTTCTTAAGATGCACCCGTGCAAAGCCCTCCGTCTCGTTGTCCAACACGGCGCGGTCCACATCCCCAAGAGGAACGGTCAGCGTATGGATTGCAATGCCTTTTTCCCGTGCTTCTTGTTCGGACATGCCGACATGGGCCACTTCGGGGTCCGTATAGGTGCACCAGGGAATGACGAGCGATGAGGTCGTTTGTCTCCCCATGAATAGGGCGTTCGCGATAACGATGCGAGCCATGGCATCGGCCGCATGAGTAAATTTGTAGGCGGAGCAGATATCGCCCGCCGCGTACAC
>JAJXTW010000158.1 GCA_021783455.1 Nitrospirota bacterium
ATACCAGAATTCTTAAATCCCCCTCAATCTCCCTTTTCCAAAGGGGGAGGTGAAAAAAGAATCCTACAAGAATCCCGCCACCATGTCCCCCACTTCAGCCGTGGACATGCCCATCTTCCCCGCAGCCTGGCTCTTCATCTTCTTCATGGTCGAGATCATGGCGTTCTCGACAGCCTGGGCGGACTTTGTTTCCCCGAGCGAGTCGAGCATCATCATCGCCGCGCCTATCGCCGCCATGGGGTTGATCACGTTCTGGCCCGCATACTTCGGGGCGCTGCCGCCCATGGGCTCGAACATCGAAACGCCAGTGGGATTGATGTTCCCGCCCGAAGCGACGCCGAGGCCGCCCTGGATCATGGCGCCCAGGTCGGTTATGATGTCGCCAAACAGGTTTTCCGTAACCGCCACGTCGAACCATTCAGGGTTTTTCACAAACCACATGTTCGCCGCATCGATGTGATTATAGTCGCGTTTGAGCTCCGGGTACTCTTTCGATCCCATTTCCTCGAACGCGCGGTACCAGAGGTCGCCGCAATGGGTGAGCACGTTCCGCTTGTGGATGAGCGTGATCGGCTTTGCAGCGTATTTCGGGTTGGCCGCATTACGCTTTTTCTTCAGCTCAAATGCATACTTGAGACAGCGATCCACCGTCCTGCGGTCATAGACCATAAGCTGCGTGGCAATCTCCTCGGTCGTGCCCACGCGCGTGGCCCCGCCGTGACCGGTGTAGATGCCGCCCGTGTTCTCACGGATGACCACAAAGTCGATATGTTCGGGGCCCTTGTCCTTGAGCGGGGTCTCCACGTTGGGATAGAGCTTCACCGGCCGGAGATTGATGTACTGGTCCAGGGCAAAGCGGATCTTGAGCAAAATCCCGGCTTCAAGGATCCCGGGCTTTACGTCGGGATGACCGATTGCACCCAGGAACATGGAGTTGAATTTTTTGAATTCGCCGATTGCACTGTCCGGGAGGATCTCGCCGGTCTTTAAGTAGCGCGCAGCGCCGAAGTCGAACTCGGTGAACGCAAATTTGAAACCGCCCTTGGCAGCTGCCGCGTTTATCACTTTTACCGCTTCTCGGACCACTTCGGGTCCGGTCCCGTCACCGGGGATCAATGCAATCTTGTAGGTTTTTGCCATAAATGATGATTCCTCTCGCGTAAAATTCCAGCTAAAAAAACCTGCAGGAGAAATGGAGAATACTTCCCCTTCTCTGCATAAAAATGTTATCTTTTTCTCGCGCTGCAGTTGTTCGTACGCATCTCATTGCACTTTTCATCGCCGGGAGTAAAATCTAATCCGCACAAGTGCTGCGAAGGTCCGTGGGATGAGGAGTAGGTCGAGTCCAGGTTCCTGCTGAAATACACACAGGGCTCACAGAGCGCTTTGGGCTGCTGCTCGTTCGGCTGGAGCGCTTTCATCAGTTTGAAGCACGCTGTCAATTACAGGCCTGCCTTCTTTTTGGTGTACGCCATGAGTCCACCGGCGGCAATAAGCTCCTGCATGAAGGGAGGCACCGGTGCGACGGTGAACGTCTTGTTCGACGTAAGGTTCCGGATCACGCCGGCATCGGCATCGACTTCGATCTGATCGCCTTCCTTGATCCCGTCGACCGCCTCAACGCTCTCGAAGATCGGAAGCCCCATGTTGAAGCAATTCCGGTAGAAGATCCTGGCAAAGCTCTTTGCCACGACGCAGGACACGCCGGCGGCCTTGATCGCGATGGGTGCGTGCTCGCGCGACGAACCGCAGCCGAAATTTTTCTCGGCAACAATGATGTCTCCGGGCTTCATCTTTTTCATAAAGTCCGGGTTCGTCGAGTCTTCCATGCAGTGCTTCGCCAATTCTTTTGGATCGGAGGTGTTCAGATACCGGGCGGGTACGATCGCGTCAGTATCGACATCAGCTCCGAATTTCCATGCATTGCCTTTGAATTTCATTAGGTAACCTCAGGATTAGCCACGGACTCACAGAGTTCACAGAGTAAATCTTTCTCCGTGTCTTCGTGACTCCGTGGCAAAATATTTTACTTTAGTTCTTCCGGTCGGCCGATCCTTCCGAGCACCGCAGACGCCGCTGCAATTGCCGGGTTGGACAGATACACCTCGCTCTTAGGACTCCCCATCCTGCCGACGAAATTCCGGTTCGTCGTAGCAATAGCCCGCTCGCCCGCGGCGAGAATGCCCATATGGCCGCCCAAGCAGGGTCCGCAGGTCGGCGTGCTGAAGGCCGCCCCGGCGTCGATGAATACGTCTACGAGGCCTTCTTTGATGCACTGTTTGTAAATCGCCTGCGTAGCCGGGATCACGATCATGCGCACATAGGGATGGACTTTGTGGCCCTTGATCACCTTGGCCGCCTCGCGCATGTCCTCGATCCTGCCGTTCGTGCAGGAACCGACAACCGACTGGTCGATGTTGATGGAGGCAAGCTGGCTTACGGGCTTTACGTTCTCCGGGAGGTGCGGGCAGGCTATCTGCGGCTCCATGCCGGTCAGATCGTACTCGCGAATATCGACGTACGTGGCCTTCCTGTCGCTCTTGAAAAATTTATACTTGCGCCGGGCGCGTTTGGCAACGTACTTCTCGGTGATCTCGTCCGGCTCGATGATGCCGTTCTTGCCGCCTGCCTCGATCGCCATGTTGCAGATGGTCAAACGGCCGGACATGGGCAGTTTCCGGATCACTTCGCCGGAAAATTCCATGGCCCGGTACAGGGCGCCGTCAACGCCGATGTCGCCGATGGTCTTCAGGATGATGTCCTTGCCCCCGACCCACTTGCCCAGTTTGCCATTGTACACGAACTTCATGCTTTCGGGCACCTTGAACCATGCCTCGCCCGTGATCATGGCCGCAGCAACGTCGGTGCTGCCCACGCCGGTCGAGAACGCGCCCAACCCCCCGTAGGTGCAGGTATGGCTGTCTGCGCCGATCACCACATCGCCGGGGACCACGATCCCCTGCTCGGGAAGGAGCGCATGCTCCACGCCCATCCTGCCCACCTCAAAGTAGAGCGAGAGATCGTGTTCGCGCGAGAACTGGCGGAGCATGCTGCATTGCTCAGCCGAGGCGATGTCCTTGTTCGGCGCGAAGTGGTCGGGTATGAGCGCGATCCGGTCGGAATCGAATACTTTCTTAGCACCGGCAGCACGATACTCTTTGATGGAAATCGGGGCGGTAATATCGTTTGCAAGCACCAGATCGAGCCTTGCGTTGATCAGTTCGCCGGGTTTGACTTCTTTTTTGCCGCAATGTGCGGCCAGTATCTTTTCAGTAATGGTCATCATAGTTTTTTAATATACAATACCCCTCACTCAGATTCAAGCGTTTTTTGGCCTTCCCTTCTTCCAATACTCCAGCTTATTCAGCGCGTTCACATAGGCCTTCGCGCTTGCGATGATGATGTCCGTGTCCGCACCGTGACCGGCAACCTTCTTCCCGCCCTCTTCGACCTTCACGGTCACCTCGCCCTGCGCATCCGTGCCGCCCGTGATCCCCTTCACCAGATAGGCGTCCAGCGTGCTTTTGGTGCCGGTGATCGCGGCAATCGTCCGGTACACCGCATCCACGGGGCCGTCGCCGCTCCCGGTCTGCTTCACCGTTTTTCCGTCGACCTGCATTTCCACGACCGCCGTGGGCGTGATGCCCGTTCCGCTCTCGGCGCGCAAGCTCTTGAGGACATAGACCTCGGTGATGTGCTTTACCTTGTCGGAAATAAGGGCCTCGATGTCCTCGTCGAAAACCTCTTTTTTCTTGTCCGCCAGGGCAAGGAACGCCTCGTAGACCTTTTCGAACTCGTTGTCCGGCAATTCGCTCCCGAGTTCGGAAATCCGGTGACGGAGCGCATGACGGCCGGAGCGCGCGGTGAGGACAATAGAAGAGCCGCCTGCTCCCACTTCAGCCGGGTCGATGATCTCGTAGGTGGAACGTTCCTTGAGCACGCCGTCCTGATGGATGCCCGATGAGTGCGCAAAGGCGTTCGCGCCGACGATCGCCTTATTCGGCTGTATGACAATGCCGGTGATAGAAGACACCAGACGTGAGGTGCGGATGATTTCCTTCGTATTGATGTTCGTGTCGGCCCCGAAATACGCGCGCCGCTGGCGCAGGGCCATGATAACCTCTTCCATCGCAGTGTTCCCGGCCCGCTCACCGATGCCGTTCACGGTGCATTCCACCTGCCGGGCGCCGTTCTTAACCCCGGCAAGCGCATTGGCAGTGGCCATGCCGAGATCATTATGACAATGCACGGACACCGTCACCTTGTCGATACCCGGCACATGCTCCATGATGCCGCGGATGAGCGCACCGTACTCCTCCGGATAGGCGTAGCCGGTCGTGTCGGGGATGTTGACGACCGTGGCCCCGGCCTTGATAACCGATTCAACCATGCGGTAGACAAACGCGGGCTCGGCGCGGCCCGCATCTTCGGCGTAGAACTCAACGTCGCCGACAAAAGACCGCGCCAGTTTGACGGCAGCGATTGCGCGCTCCAGGGCCTCATCACGACTGATGCGCAGTTTGTGCTGCAGGTGACTCTCGGAAACGCCGATTCCCGTGTGGATCCGGGGGCGTTTTGACGTCGCGAGAGCGTCGGCTGCGACTTCGATATCTTTTGCCACAGCACGGGAAAGGGCGCAAACGACGACGGCATCGCCGACTTCTTCGCCGATTTTGCGTACGCTCTCAAAATCGCCGGGGCTCGATATGGGGAATCCTGCCTCGATGACGTCAGCGCCAAGCCGAACGAGCTGACGCGTAATTTCGAGCTTTTCCGACGTATTCATGCTCGCGCCCGGGGACTGTTCCCCGTCGCGCAGCGTTGTATCGAATATCTTGATGATGTTGTTCATCTGTACCTCCACGTCACCGGGCAACGCGCCCGCTGCACGGCGCCCTCTGGAAACGAAAAAAGAGATTAAGACAGATGCTCTTAATCCCTGACAAGCTCACCGTCGAATCGCTATTCCGAGCAGGACGGACTAAGCGGCAGCCGGCTTCCGTCTCCTCGTCAGTTTGTACAGCGCTTCCGCTATACCAACGGCAACGTAAGAGACCGAGACCAGGAACAGGACGAGCGCGGGATGGTATGCCACAACTGCAAGAAATGCGGCAATGACGACCAAAAGGCCGAAAGGACGGCGTTCCTTCAGGTTTGCTTCTTTGATGCTGTGGTAGGTAATGTTGCTGACCATCAGCCCTGCAAGCACAAACGTCATTGCGAGCACCCAGTAATCTTTTCCGACTGCGCCGGCGAGCCACACGAGCTTCAGATGTTCGAGTATTTCGATAATGTTGTCGTAGGCGACCACCGTCGCGGCGATCAAGATCGCCGCAGCGGGCGTCGGGAGCCCGGTAAAGTGTTTCTTCTCCGCCCCGCCCATTTGCACGTTAAACCGCGCGAGGCGCAAAGCGGCGCAGGCTACCAGGAAGAACGAACCAAGCCAGCCGACGCGGCCAAAGGACGACAGCGTCCAGGTATACACCAGCACTCCCGGCGCCACACCGAAAGAAATAACGTCGGACAGGGAGTCGATCTCGATGCCGAAGCGCGTTGCCGTATGCGTCATCCTCGCGACCCATCCGTCGAGCACGTCAAAAACGGACGCAATCATGATGGCCCAGGCGGCTGTTTCATAATTCGAATTCAGCGAAGCAATGATGGAATAGAACCCCGCGAACATGCTTGACAGCGTGATGAGGTTCGGGAGGACATAAATCCCTTTTCTCATTTCAACACCCCGATGATGTCCCGTGCTCCCTTGATTCGGTCGCCCAGCTTCACCTTGAGCTCCGTGTCTTTCGGGAGGAAAATATCCACCCGCGAACCGAACCGTATCAGGCCATAACGTTCGCCTGTCCTGATCGCATCTCCGGGCTTGGCATAACAGACGATGCGCCGAGCGATAAGCCCGGCGATCTGCTTTACGAGAATCTTATGCTTTCCATCGTCAATGACCATGGCGGTCTGCTCGTTGTCGAGCGAGGCTTTGTCGACCGAGGCAACGTGAAATTTCCCCGGATTATACTTCACGAGTTCGACGGTCCCGCCAACCGGCGAACGGTTCACGTGGACATTGAATACGGACAGGAAGATGCTGATCTGCTTTACCTCCTGTTTCAGATACGTCGGTTCGAAAATGTCCTTGATCACAATCACCCGGCCGTCAGCCGGAGACACCACGAGGTCCTTTCCCGCCGGGACCGTGCGCTCCGGATCGCGAAAAAAGAACAGAACGAAGAGCGTCAGCACAAGAAACACGTACGCCGTGTTCTTCCACCCGAATGCAAAGAGCAGAGCCGTGACGATTGCCAGGGGGATGATAAACGGCCATCCCTCGGAGGCGACCGGTATACCGTAGTTTTTCATCATGAGATCAAACCTTATTAGCCACAGAAGCACTGAGACGCGGAAAAAGCTAAAAAAGAGTCCCTCATTTAGGAAATTCTTATTCGAATCCGACGTCTCTCTATGCCTCTGAGTCTCTGTGGCAGATTTTCCTAGTTTTTGCTCTTGTCCACGAGTTTGTTGGCGGTGATCCACGGCATCATGCTGCGGAGCTTCTCGCCCACGATCTCGACCTGGTGCGCGGCATTCTGGCGCCGGCGCCCCGTCATCTCCGGATAGTTGGTCGCGCCTTCGAGGATAAAGCGCTTGGCGTACTCGCCGCTCTGGATATTCTTGAGCGCCTCCCGCATGGCGGCGCGGCTCGACTCGTTGATCACTTTCGGGCCGGTGACATACTCGCCATACTCGGCGTTGTTCGAGATCGAGTAGTTCATGTTGGCGATGCCGCCCTCGTACATGAGATCGACGATGAGCTTCAGCTCATGCAGGCACTCGAAGTACGCCATCTCCGGCGCGTATCCCGCCTCCACCAGCGTCTCGAAGCCGGTCTTCACGAGTTCCACGCAGCCGCCGCAGAGCACGGCCTGCTCGCCGAAGAGATCGGTTTCCGTTTCGTCCTTGAAGGTGGTTTCGATGATGCCGGTGCGGCCGCCGCCGATGGCGGAGGCATAGGAAAGCGCGGTGTCCCTGGCCTTTCTGGACGCGTCCT
>JAJXTW010000159.1 GCA_021783455.1 Nitrospirota bacterium
ATTTACCAACTCCCCAGCTGGTTCCAAATCAAGAAAGAGTATAGCCGTTTTTGCCGCGGCTTAGCTACTTTCTACAATATAGCAAGCTCCGCGTGAAAACAATTTTAAGAGATGTTATGGGATTAACAGACTACGCATCAAAACGAAAATTCGAGAAAACGCCCGAACCGAAACCGGGTCTCCCGCAGGAAGTGAGCCGTCTCCTGTTCGTCATTCACAAGCACGCGGCACGGGCCCTTCACTACGATCTCAGACTGGAACTGGACGGGGTGCTGAAGAGCTGGGCGGTTCCGAAGGGGCCCTCGCTGGAGCCTTCTTCAAAAAGGCTGGCTGTCATGGTTGAAGACCACCCCTTTGATTACAAGGATTTTGAGGGCGTTATCCCGGAGGGCAATTACGGCGAGGGAAGCGTCATTATCTGGGACAGGGGTTTTTATCATCACCCTTCTGCGATAGACGAAAAGGAAAACGAAAAACTGCTTCGCGAAGGTTTGGAAAAGGGTGATCTGAAGTTTGTCCTTGAAGGGGAAAAGCTTCGCGGTGAATTCGCTCTCGTAAAAACGGGAAAGGACGGCAAGTCGTGGCTGCTTTTGAAAAAAAAAGATCGAAATACGACTGAAGGGGACATTCTTAAGGAGAATCGTTCAGTAGTGTCCCACAAAACGTTGGAAGAGATGCTCGAAGCCGGTGCGCAGAAATCGTTTAGGCAGAGAAAAGTAAACCAGATTCGCATCCACGAAGTTCTGGAAAGCGAAAACCTGAAGGATGCCCCGGTTAAACCGATGCCGCAAGCGGTAAAACCGATGCTCGCGACAGCGGTTGCGGAACCGTTTGATCATTCTGATTGGATCTTCGAGGTGAAATGGGACGGGTATCGGGCAATTGCCGAAATTCGGGACAAAGCTGTTTTGCTCTATTCACGGAACCTGATCTCGTTTGACAAAAAGTTTGTTCCTCTTGTGGAGTCACTTCGCAAATTCGGGTTTGACGCCGTGCTGGACGGTGAAGTTGTCGTCGTGGATGATCAGGGCCGTTCTGATTTCGAGATGCTGCAGCATTACCAAGGCTCCGACAAAAGTCATTTGCTCTATTATGTTTTTGACCTCCTTTACTTCCAGGGGCATGACCTGACGGACCTGCCCCTCCTCAGGAGGAAAGAACTGTTAAAAAAAATACTTCCCTCAGACCCGAAGATGAAGATAAGGTTCAGCGATCACGTAGCGAAAGAAGGCGTCTTGTTTTACCAGGTCTCCAAAGAAAAGGGGCTGGAAGGGATCATCGCGAAGCATTCTCAAAGCGTCTACGAAATTGGAAAAAGGAGCCGTCAGTGGCTGAAGGTGAAGACGCGGCTCTCGCAGGAGGCCGTGATCGCCGGTTTCACGGAACCGGGAAACGGCAGAAAATATTTCGGGGCACTTGTCCTGGGCCTGTTCGAAGGGGACGGATTAAGGTACATCGGTCACGTGGGAGGCGGATTCTCTGAAAAAGATTTAAAAAAAATTCGCGGGCAGTTGGCCCCCCTGATCCAGAACGAATGCCCTTTTCCCGTGAGACCGGAGACCAATGGCCGCGTTACCTGGGTAAAGCCGGAGCTGGTCTGCGAGGTCGCGTTGTCCGGCTGGACAGAAGATTCCGTCATGAGGCAGCCGGTGTTTCTGCGGATTCGGGAAGATAAAGGCGCCCGCGAAGTGATGCGCGATAAGCCCCTCGGGAGCGGCGAAGGAGGACCATGACATGATGAAAATCTACGCTGGAACAAGCGGGTTTGCACATAAGGAATGGAAAGGAAAATTCTATCCTGAAAAGATCAATCCCAAGGAAATGCTACGCTTCTATTCCGAACATCTCAACTCGGTAGAGATTAACAATACGTTTTACCACATGCCGAAAGAGAGCGTGCTTACGTCCTGGGCTGAGCAGGTCCCGGGCGATTTTGTTTTCGCGATCAAAGCGCCCCAGTTAATAACGCATATGAAACAGCTCCGTAATGTGTTCGAAGAGACCGAGTATCTCTTCAAATCATTGTCGGTTCTGGAAGGGAAACGAGGGCCCGTCCTTTTTCAGTTTCCCAAGAGTTTTCACGCGAACCCGCCTGCCTTGGAAGCTTTTCTTCCCCTGATCCCGGCAGATGCGGCCTGCGCATTCGAATTCCGCAGCCCATCGTGGCTCGATGCGGGGATGCCGGAGCTCCTTCGCAAAAAAGGGTGCAGCCTGTGCGTCGAGGATACTGATGAGGATCCGGCACAGGAGATCGTCAGTACGGCAGCCTGGGGGTACCTGCGCCTGCGCCGTTCTGGCTATACGGATGGGGATCTGTTGCAATGGGTGGAAAGAATTCTTTCCCAAAAATGGGAAAGGGCTTTTGTGTATTTCAAGCACGAGGATGAGGCCAAAGGGGCAGAAATAGCGATGCGTTTTCACGAGCTTATCGATTTAAGACTGAACGGAGAAAAAATCAACACAGGACGGATAAGTAAGTGAAAGAAGCCAAAGGTTATCCGTCGGCTCCTACCTGTTTCAGGCGGGTGTCATGGATAGGAAGGGGTTCGCCCGGGTCGAAGACCTCGTTGTCATGCCTGATGCGGTAGGAACGGCCGGGGACCTGTTTGCTGTAGGTAATGATGAGGCGTCCGATGGTTTGCTTGATATCCTGGGTAGGCTTTCCGTTCAGCAGGGCAACGGGTCCGGGAAAATCGTCGGGCATGAACAACTGGTAGCCGTGAGGCGCCAGGGACATGAGCACGTTGTTCTCCCTATTGTCGCGGCCCAGCACGATTTTGACGCCCGCATCGATGCGGTAGTGGCGGCCCACGGTAAGCAGCCGGATGTCATTGGGCGTCACTGCCTGGCTGTCCTCGTACAGGTCTCGCAGCTTATCTGCAAAGTTCTTGTCCGTAAGAAGGCACCCCCCCGCAGGGGTCGAGAACCCGTGAATGCCGTAGCGTTCCGCGAGCTGCAACTGTACTGTTCGGGACCGTCCGCTGATGCCGAGGAGCTTGTCCCGCTGGACCAGTCCGTCGAGTTCCGCTTTGGTAGGCGGCAGGACCGTTGCCGAGAGCGGACGGAGGATCATGCCGCGCATGTCGGCGTCGCGTTCGATCACGAGAAAAGTGTCGCGGCGCTGGGACATGGGACGCTGGCCCAGGACTTCGCCGGTGATGACGAAGGACGTGCTGACCTCCTCCATCACGACCTTGGCTTTTCTGAGCATGAAGATCTTGCAGTCGATGCAGGGGTTTACGTTTTTGCCGTATCCGTGAACGGGGTTTCGGACCAGGTCGATATACTCCTGGCCCATATCCTCCACCCGGAGGTCTATGCCGATCTCCTTCGCAACGCGCGCAGCGTGGGTCTGATGTTCGCTCCCGTAGCTTTTGGAAAAGGCAGAGGTGAAATAGAGTCCGACAACGTCAAAACCCTGTTCCATGATCAATTTTGCCGCGAGTACGCTATCGAGTCCGCCCGATAGGAGGGCGACTGTTTTCTTACTCATCACTGTCTCCCTGTTCCCTGAAATCGACGCGCTATTATAAATCTCTGGATGCGAGTTTTGCAATAGAGAATAATAAAAAAAACGACTTTAAAATTTTTTGATTCAGTCAATTTGGTCAAAAAACGGGTAAAATTGTTACAGGAATATTTACGAGGAGGGAAGGTATGGCAAAATGGACGATTGATCCGGACCATTCCTGCGCTGCTTTTGCGATCAGGCACATGGCGCTCGCGCACGTGCGCGGACAGTTTAACAAAATGAAAGGTACGATCCATTTCGATCCCGCGGAAAAGCAGCGGACTTCTGTGGACGTTGAAATAGAGGTGGCAAGCGTGAATACGGGCATTAAAAAACGGGACGAGCACCTTTTGACCAGTGATTTTTTCGACCAGCAGAAATACCCGCTCATCACCTTTACGAGCACTACCGTTGATTTTCCCGATGCACGCCGCTGCCGCGTGAACGGCACCTTAACGATCCACGGGATGTCGCAGCACGTCGCCTTCGAGGGGGAATATGCAGGGCCTAAAAAAAATCCCTACGGTGACGAGACGACAATCGGATTTTCAGGCTCGACGACGGTCAACAGGGAAAGCTTCGGTATTCTGTGGGGAAGCGTGCCCATGGAGGGAGGCGGCCTGGTGGCAGGGAAGGAAGTCCAGATCTTTCTCGATGTGGAGGCGGACCTGGCCGAAGAAGAGTCGTCTTGACAGCCTCCGGATGATTCCTTATAGTGGAACAGTGAAGATTATTTGCCACGGAATTGCCGTGGTTTTTTCTGAGGGGCCCGGGATGCGGCAATCAAAGAAGGAGATCAAGGATAGAGAAGTCATTGTGGGGTTGTTGAAGAGGTGTCACGTGGGCAGGCTCGGCACTATCAACAGGGACGGCTATCCCATGGTGAAACCGCTCAATTTCGTCTATCTTGACAAGAGGATCTATTTTCACAGTGCACGGGAAGGCGAAAAGATCGACGACATCAGGCGGGACAGCCGGGTCTGTTTCGAGGTCGACCTGCCGATAGCACTCGTGAAGAGCGCGGGAAGCCCCTGCAGGGCAGAATATCTGTACCGAAGCGTGATTGTGAAGGGGAGGGCGCAGATGGCCGAAGAACCGTCGGAACGGCTGCTTGCGCTCACAGGCCTCATGGAAAAGTACCAGCCCGAAGGCGGCTATGGAGATTTCCCCGAAGAAAAAATGAAGATCACGTGCATAGTTCGCGTCGATATTGAGGAAATGACGGGGAAGGAAGACCTCGGCAAAGAGGGGATGAAAGACGCCGTGATCCAAGCCCTCAGCGAAAATATGCCACTCCCCATCGTTCTTGAGCGCGAAGGATCGTGACCGCGCTCCTTTCGAACATCGTTGACTCAGTCCTATATTCGTGTAAAATGTGGCAAGGAATTAATCGGATCAGCAGGGGGAGGATATTGTGAAAAAGTCACTCGGCGCCAAAACACTCGCTCAGCCCGCGCCTGCATGGGTTGTCGGAAGCTATGATGCGCACGGCAAACCGAATATAATGACCATTGCATGGGGCGGGATCTGTTGCTCACAACCTCCCTGCGTCACTATTTCCTTGCGCAAAGAAACTTATACCTATGGCTGCATCAAGGAACGCAAAGCGTATACCGTTAACATCCCTTCAGCTGCACTGGTGAAAGAAGTAGACTATGTCGGAACTGTTTCGGGAAGAACTACGGATAAGTTTGCTTTGACCAACCTGACTCCTGTGCGTAGCGAACTCGTCGATGCACCGTACATACAGGAATTTCCTGTTGTGATCGAGTGCAGGGTGCTCCATACTCTGGAAATCGGTCTTCACACGCAATTTATCGGAGAGATCGTGGACATCAAAGCCGATGAGTCGGTGCTTGGCGAGCAAGGAATGGCGGATATCAGTAAGGTCAAGCCGCTTATTTTTGATACGGGGCAAGGCGCCTATTACGGCATCGGCGAGCGTATCGGCAAAGCATTTTCGATCGGCAAAAGCGTGTAGATCAGTCTTCATAATTTATTGCTGCTAAGGAGCATAATCATGTCAAAGGTTTTGATCCATCCTGCTACCTACGAAAATGTCCATCCGGCTGTAGACCGGGCTTTTGAACTCTTTCTCGTAACGTTAAAAGGGAAAAAAGTCCTGGTAAAGCCAAACGTGCTTCGTGCTTCAACAGCACAAGAAAGCATCGTCACCAACCCTGCTGTTCTTCGCGCTGTTGTAGAGAAGGTGGAGACCATGGGGCCCGCCTCCATCATTGTCGGTGATAACCCGGGCCTCGTCAGCTATGGGGCAAATGAGGAAAGTTTCATTCAAACGGGCCTGATGGAAGCAGCCAAAGGCCATTATCAAAACATCGGGAACGATTCCAGGAAGGTTGCTTTCAACGCCAAATTTATGACGACCGTAAGCGTATCCAGCGCTGTCCTGGACGCCGATATTGTTATCAGTCTGCCGAAATTCAAGACGCACGGACTGACTGTGCTGACCGGAGCGATCAAGAACAGTTACGGCATTTTACCCGGTGCTCAGAAAGCCATGCTGCACAAGGCTGCCGGCAGTCCTGAACGCTTTCATGAATTAATTGTCGATGTGTTCCGGCTCCGGGTGCCGGACCTGTTCATCGTAGATGCCGTGGTCGGCATGGAGGGCAACGGACCCGCCTCGCCTGACCTCAGAAATATCGGTCTCGTGCTCGCCTCCGACAATGCTGTTGCCCTTGACTCCGTTATCGCGACGATGATGGGGGTCGAATCAGGCAGGCTGCGTTTCCTTCAGAAAGCGAAAGAAGCGGGTCTGGGCAACTACGAAATCAATTCGATCGAGATTATCGGAGAGTTGAAACGGCTGCCCGATTTCAAGCTTCCTCCCCTGGGCGGGGAGGCTATCCTGCGCAATGAAACCATGCAAACGTTGATCCACAGTCGAACGCTCCTTCGGCCGCAGGCAGATCCGGACAAATGTACCAGCTGTGGCACCTGCATTGACCACTGTCCGGTGTCTGCCTTGTCCATGATCGATACTATCCCCCAGGTCGATGCTACACGGTGCATCGCGTGTTTCTGCTGCCAGGAAATGTGCCCTGAGAAAGCGATTGCCCTGAGATAGATTTGCGGCGGACGGTAAGAGGGTCAAAAGACAGAGTTCAGCAAAGGGTAGTTATACGATTGATATCCCTTCCATGAGTGTTTCCCTGATGAAGTCCCTGATTAATTCCTGCTCTTGCGACCCGATCTTCAGAAATTTTACTCCGATGCCGGGCAGCCCCTTGCTGTCTTTGCTGACGTGATTATAGATCACCTGTCCTTCGATTCTGAAGAGCCAGCCCGGAGCGTTGGGGAGAGAAAAGGAGAAGGGATGAATGCTCCCGTAGGCAAGCGGCGCGGTGGTGTTCACAAACAT
>JAJXTW010000011.1 GCA_021783455.1 Nitrospirota bacterium
TTATTTTTTTTTCAGATATTCTTCCATGATCGCGACACCGGAACTGGTGCCGATGCGTTCCGCGCCCGCATCGACCAGCGCCGTTATTGACGCAAGGTCCTTGATCCCGCCGGAGGCCTTGATGCGGCACGCTGATCCGATCGCCTGGCGGATCAGCCTGATATCGTCCACGGTTGCGCCGCGCGGTCCGTAGCCGGTCGACGTCTTGATGAATTCAGCCTTGGCAGTAACCGCGACCTGGCAAACGCGCGTGATCTCGTCGGGCATGAGGCTCCCCGTCTCGATGATGACCTTGTGGACTTTCTGGGGGGTCATGGCAATAACGTTCTTGATGTCCACCTCCACCGCATCAAAGCGGCCGGACTTCACCATGCCGATGTTCACCACGATGTCGAGCTCGACGGCCCCGTTCTTCATGGCCTCCATGGCTTCGACGATCTTCACCGTCGTCGTGCTCGCCCCGTGGGGGAAGCCCACGACGGAGCAGACCTTGACCAGCGAGCCGGCCAGAAGGTCCCGGGCGCGGGCAACGTTGCCGCTCTGCACCACGACACAGGCAAAGCCGTACTTCTTCGCGTCCGCGCATGCCTGCGCAAGGTCGTTCAGCGTAGCGTCGGGCCGGACCAGCGTATGGTCGATAACGTACGCTAACTGGCCTGCGTCTTTAAACATGCAAGCACCTCTTTCTTATACGCTTGAAGCAGCGTCGCGGTGATTGGTCCGGGCTTGCCGTTCCCCACGGCTTTTTTGCCTATCTTCGTGACCGGCATGATCTCCATGGTCGTGTTGGTGATGAAACACTCGTCGGCAGCGTAGAGGCTTCGGGGCAGGAGCAGGATCTCTTTGACCGGCAGCTTCTTTTTCTTTGCAAGGCGGAGCACCAGATCGCGTGTCACGCCCTCGAGAATGCCCGTGTCCGGATGGGGAGTGTACAGGACGCCTTTCTTGGCCATGAAGATGTTGCTGATGGTCCCCTCCGCCACATGGCCTTCCCAGTTCAGCATGATCCCTTCGAAAGCACCGGCCTTGATGGTTTCGATCTTGGCCAGGATGTTGTTCAAAAAATTCGTGGCCTTGACCGACGGCGGCAATGCGAGCGGGTGATTGCGCCGCGTTTTCACGATGGCCGCGGCCACGCCGCACTCGTAGTATTCCGCGGGGTAGTCGTGGAACGGCCTGGTCACGATCACCATGGTGGGCGCAGGACAGAGGGCAGGGTCGAGCCCGATCTCTCCGGGGCCGCGGGAAATATGGAGCCTCACGTAGGCTTCCCGGAGCTTATTGACGTTCAACGATTCAATCAGAGCATCGCCTATCTTGTTGATCGGCAGCGGGAGTTTAAGAGCTATGGCGTCGGCGGAGCGTTTCAGGCGGCTAAGGTGCTTCTTGAGGAGAAAGAGCGTTCCCCCGTAGGCGCGCATGGTTTCGTAGATGCCGTCACCGTACAGAAAGCCATGGTCGAAAACGGAAACCAGGGCCTGCTCTTTGGCGACAAAATGGCCATCAAGATAGATGAGCATGCTGAAAAAGTATCATTATTGACCGGGAGTGTCAAGAAGGAAAGGAGTACAACCGAGGCCCACGGTTTTGTAAAATCACGATTGGCTGTTTTCATGCAGCCACCGCACGATGCTTGGCAAAAGCTTTCTCGGCGACGTTCTGACGCTGAACGCAATTATCTTGTTCAAGAGGCCGGGGATGGCCACGGTTTTGCCTTTCTTCATCGCCTCGTAGCCATAGCGCGCAACGGCGGCAGCTGGCGCGGGTTTTGCAAACCGGAAGAGTCGCGTTCGCTCCATTCGTGCCGCGATCGCAAAACCGGTTGCCGTGGGACCGGGGCAAAGCGCAGTTATGGTCACTCCCGTTCCCTCAAGTTCGTTCGCAACCGCTTCGGAAAAAGAGAGCACATAGGCCTTCGACGCATAGTATACCGACATGAGCGGGCCGGGCTGGAACGCAGCGGTGGAGGCCACGTTAACGATCCTCCCGCTCTTTCGCCCGACCATGCCTTTCAGAAAGAGTTTCGTCATCTCCGTGAGAGCGGAGATGTTGACCGCGATCATTTTTCCCTCTTTTTGCCAGTCGGTCTTGGCAAAGGCGCCGTGATCGCCGAAGCCCGCGTTGTTGATCAGGATGTCCACGAAGATGTGCTCGCTTTCGAGCCTGCGAAAAACTTTTTCCGCCGCGCCTGGTTCGGAGAGGTCCTGCGCCACGACGATTACAGATATTGGTGACGCAGTCTCAAGTTCTTTCTTGATTTCCTTCAGTCTGTCCTTGCTGCGGGCCACCAGCACGAGCGTGTTGCAGTCCTTTGCCAGGAGCTTTGCAAATTCATATCCGATGCCTCCTGAAGCACCGGTGATCAAAGCAGTTTTGCAGTCCATAGAGAACCCTCACGACACATCCTGGCTATTCCTGACAAAACAGACCTTGTCCTTCGGAAAACAGCCTACCTGATCGTCGTAAACTTTTGCTTCTCTTTCTTGCAGATAATCTGCATCACGTTCCGTCCGCTCATGGCAACAGCCGGCAGACCGCCTCCCGGCTCAACCCAGTGGCCCGCCATGTAAAAATTGTCCAGACCCGGCAAGGTCTTTCGCATGAGCTTTCCGAAGTTCCATGTCTTCGGCGTGACCTGCCAGCCTTCGAAGCTCCCTTTCCAGTTCCCGGTATACCGTACAAACGTGGTGGGTGAGGACACACAGCGCATCTCGACCTGGGCGGCAAGGCCCGGGAAACGCTGGTCGAGTATCGAGACCACTGTATCAGCAATCTTTTCTTTTTCCGCTTTATACTGCTCGTCGTTCTGCCGGAGCTTATTCCAGTATTCAAAATTGGTCTGGAGCAAGACCGTCAGCAGGGTCTTGCCCTCCGGAGCAAGCGTGGGATCGAAGTTATAGATATGAACCGGGAGGTGCTTGTGCTCAACGCCGCCGACCACGAGCGGCGATGAAAGCTCGAAGAACCTGCCGTGCGCGGTCGCTGGGACGTCCTGAAAGGACCGGTTTACGCCGAGCGCGATGTGAAGGAGCGGATGAAAGGGAACGAGCTTTTCGTAGTAATTTTTGACCGTATCATCGACATATTTTCCGTCAAGCATTTCATAGATGGTCGCGTGCCCGTCGGCAGCGGAGATCACAAAGTCGGCCCGGTGCTCGGTTCCGTCCTCCAGCCGTATACCCAGGGCTCGTCCGTTCTCGGTAAGGATCTTCGCGACCTTCGCCCTATAGTTCATTTCCCCGCCGAGCGAAAGATAGCGCTTCTCGATGGCGCGGCTGAACTCGAGCGAGCCGCCGATGGGATATGCCGCAGCTTTGTTGTGCAGCCAGCCGAGCGTCATGAGCAGAAAGGACAGGGAGAAGTCAGGCGTAAACAGCAAAGGAAATGCCTCGCGAAGCAGCGGATTTTTAAACCGGCGGCCGAACTCGGCATAGGAAACCTTGTTCCATTTCCAGAGTATGCGGAGGAGCGGAAATTGGGTCACGACCAGCTTGAGGAAGTCGAAGATGCCGGCCGTTTCCGGCGCCTTGCCCACCGGCGCATCCATGCGCGTGCATCGCCGCAGGTCCGTGATGAACTCGTCGATGATTGCCTTGTCCTCGGGCGCGATCTCCCGCATATGCCGGGACAGTTTGTCAATGTCGGTATAAACGATGAACTCTCTCCCGTCTGCGGCAACGACCCGGGCATACTCTGCAGGCGATACAAACCGCCTGTCCTCCAACGCTCCCAGCTCCTGCCAGATCCTGTGAAAGCTCGACTCCGGACCGGAGCCCACAAGCCAGTGAATGCAGCCGTCCACAATATACCCCTGCCGTTTCCAGCTCGTACACAGGCCGCCCGGCTTTTTCTTGTGCATTTCGAAGATGCGCGTTTGGAACCCGTTCATCTGACCGTAACACCCGGCCGAGAGCCCGGCGATGCCGCCGCCGATGATGAGTATGGATTTTCCAGACATGCTGTTCTCCTTCGTCACGTCAAGCGAATCGGGGGCACATCCTGTTCGCCGGTTCCCCGATTCTCCGTCTCCTTGTTTCGTATTTACACCTTCCCTAGCAGCTTCAGAAAACCGAACATGTCGAATCCCTGCCCGATCAGTTCCTTTGCCCGCTCGATCTTCCTTTTCTCCCGGATGCTGGACTTCCCCATGCGGAGCTCGATCTTGTTGATGGCGGAAAAGGTGTCGTCGGTCACGGTCAGGATGGGGATGCCGCGGCTGCGGGCCTTGCCGAGCACGACTTCGTTCGTCCGGAATCCGCCGGTCAGGATGATGCATTTCGTCGAGGTCTCGAGCGCCGCAAGCTGGATATCGGTGCGGTGGGCCCCGGTGATCACGGCCTTGTTCGGCGTCCTGCGGAAATAGTTGAGCGCGCTGTCCACGTCCATGGCGCCGATCAGGAAATTCTCGACGAGCTCATCAAGCTTGTCTTCGCAGCAGAGAGTCGTGCCGTTCAAAATTTCTTTCAGCTGGCCCACGGTCACGGATTCGAGGTATTTGTCTTTGGGAATGACGCCGAAGATCGGCACCCCCTTTTTTTCCAGAAACGGTTTGACCGTCGCTTTCGCGAACTCAAGCGTTGCCTCCGGCACCTTGTTGATCACTCCGCCAACGTAGCGCTTACCGAGGATTGTCCGGGCCCCGAACAGCGAGTCCGTTGAAATGTCTCCCCGCCACGGCTCGACCAGGAGCACCTTTGCCTTTACTTCTTCCGCAAGCGATACGGCGTCGATGCCGAAGAGAGCGCCTTCGAAAAGGTCGCTGGCCCCGCACAGGATGATGAAATCCTTTTTCTTGAACGATGCGTACGCCGTAAGGACCCTTTTTTTCGCGTCAACGGCTTTCCCCTGGTAGAGCAGCGTCTGCTCCTCGTAGCTCATGACAAAAGGGGAAATCACGTCGAGCGGCTCGTCAAGCCCAAGGGTCTCCTTGATGAACGGCGCATCGGCGTCATATACGTCCTTGCCGCTTTTTATTGGCACGACGCCGAAGGGCTTCATCATCCCGACCTTGTAGCCCATGTCCATGAGCTTCAGGGCAAGGCCGAGAGAAATGAACGTTCGTCCGGCATAACCGATGTTGGATGCTACCAGGATGGGAACCATGAGAACCTCCTAAATGCGATTAAACCTTCTTTGCCACAAAGGGCACAGAGATCACAGAGATGACATTGAAAAAAACAAAAAATTTTAAGTGAGATGCGCTTGACGCCATCGATAAGTCTCTTTTCTCCAGAATTGATTAATAATCCGCGTTTAAGATTACTGCTTTTGAGGTATGATAAGAGTTGCGCTGTAAAAACGTCGTCCAATTTACGAACAGATTTTATTTCAACAACAACTTCTTTTTTCACTACGAGATCAAGACGCTGACCCTTGATGATTTTATCTTTATAAATCACATCGACTTCCTTTTGCCGTTCAATCGGAACATTGCGAAGAGCCAGTTCATGACAAAGAGCTTCTTCGCAGACAGATTCCAACAAGCCCGGCCCCAAAGTTCTATGGACCTCGATCGCTGCCGCTATTATCTGCTCTGTCAAAGTATCTCTCATATTTTCTCTGTGTCCTCTGTGATCTCTGTGGCTAAACATTTCCTGCCGCTATGTTCTCACTTTTCCTTCTGGCTGTTTGAATATGATCCTCGCATCAAGCGCCACCGCCCCCTTTTCCATGACCATGAGCGGATTGATGTCCAGCTCCTGGATTTCGGGGAAGTCGGACACCAGGCACGAGAGGTTCACGATATAGCTCGCAATGGCGCTGATGTCGGCAGGCCGCTCTCCGCGCGCGCCGCGCAAAAGCCCGATGGTCTTGATCTCGTTCACCATGGTGAGGGCGTCCCTGCGCGTCACGGGAACGATCCGGAAGGAAACGTCCTTCAGCACTTCAACGTAGATGCCGCCGAGGCCGAACATGATCATGTGCCCGAAGGTCCGATCAAAGGTTACGCCCAGGATCACTTCCTTGCCGCCCTTCAGCATCTCGAAAATCATCACACCCTTGATGAAAGCGTCCGGCATGATGCGCCGGGCATTTGACGTGATGTCCAGGAACGCGTCCTCGGCCTCCTGCTGCGTCTTCACATTCACGCGCACGCCGCCCACGTCGGTCTTGTGCAGAATGTCGGGAGAGGATACTTTCATCACCACCGGAAAGCCGATCTTCGACGCCATCAGGCCGGCCTCCTTCGAAGTCCGGGAGATCGCATGCTTCGGAAAGTGGAAGCCGTAGTACGTCAGGATCTGCGTGGCCTCTTCTTCGCCCACCTGATACATGCCCTTTTTGAGGACCGAAGCGACGGTCTCGGCCGCTGCGTCGAAGTTGTACCAGGAGGTCACCGCTTCCTCCGGCTTTTCGTTTTTCCATGTCCACTGGTCGGTCAGCCGCTTAAAGGCTTTGACTGCGAGCTCGGGGTAGGAGAAGTTCGGGATGGAAGCGGCCTTGAGCAGGTCGATGCCTCTGCGCACGCGCTTTTCTCCCATAAAGGATGTTATGATCGGCTTGTCCGTGGACTTTGCCGTTTGAATGACCACCTCGGCGGTCTTTTCCATGTCCGTCATGGCCTGGGGCGTCAGGATCACGAGCATGCCGTCCACATTCGGGTCTTTTGCCGCCTGTTCGAGTACGACCGCGTAGCGCTCCGACGTGGCGTCGCCGATCACGTCAACGGGATTGAAGATCGAGGCATTGGGCGGAAGTTTCGGCGCCATGGCCGTCAAACTCTCTTTGGTCATGTGCGGAAGCTGGATGCCCATCCGCTCGGCCGTGTCTGCGGCGATAATGCCCGGGCCGCCGGCGTTCGTGATCACCAGCAGGCCGTTCCCCACGGGGATCTTGCCTTCGGAAAACGCGAGCGCCGTATCAAAGAGGTCCTGCACCCCTTGCGCCCGCATGACGCCGGTCTGCTTGAACGCGGCGTCGAAGGCAACGTCGGAGCCCGCCAGCGCGCCGGTATGCGATGAAGCGGCCCGGGCGCCCGCCTCGGTGCCTCCGGATTTCAGGAGGATGATGGGTTTGACCTTGGTCGCCTTCTGCGCCGCCTCCATGAACCGCCTGCCGTCCACCACGTCCTCGATATATCCGAGGATGAGGCTCGTATCAGGGTCGGTCATGAAGTATTCGATGAAGTCGATCTCCGAGAGATCGGCCTTGTTCCCCAGGCTGATGAACTTGGAGAACCCCACGTCGTTTCCGATGGCCCAGTCCATGATCGCGATGCCCATGGCGCCGGACTGGGAAAAAAATCCTATCGAGCCTTTCGGCAGCATGTCCGCTGCAAACGTGGCGTTCATGTCCACGGCGGTGTTGATGAGGCCGAGACAGTTCGGGCCCAGGATCCGGATATGGTGTTCCCTGCTGATGGCCTTCAGTTCCTCTTCCAGGATGGTGCCGCCGGCGCCGGCTTCTTTGAAGCCCGCGCTTATGACGATCGCCGCCTTGATCCCCGCTGACGCGCACTCCCGGAGCGAGGCGGCAACGAACCTGGCGGGAATGACGATGACGGCGAGATCGATTGGACGGCCGATGTCCGCCACCCTGGCATAGGTCGTGCGGCCGAGAATGTCGCCGCAGGAGGGATTAACGGGATAAAGCGCGCCTTTGAACTCGAACCGGATAAGATTATGGAGGACCGCGTGGCCGACTTTTTTTGTATCCGTTGATGCGCCGATGACGGCAATGGCCCCGGGGTTGAAGAGTGCTTCGAACATGATGTTCTAAGTGTAGTAGAGAAATGGCGAACGGTCAAGGCCGGAGAGCGTAAATCGAAAAGCATGGTTTCTACAAAGGCCGGGAGGGATCACGGGCAAGAGATAGGGCGCACGCGCTACCCCCGGCTCCTATGAGTTGATCACCAGCCATTCCTTGGCTTCGTGGATGTTCTCAAAAATGTGGATCTTCCGCTTGGAGAACATCATGACCGCCTCGAAGATGATCCTCTTGATGCCGGCGATCCCGATGATGGCAGCAGCCTTGACGTAGGGCTTGTTATGGGCGGTAAACTCCTTCATCCGTTCAGTGATATGTTCATTGAACCGCGCATCCGTCACATCCGTAAGCGTCAGCACCGAACCCTCGGGCCTGGTCCGGATGACCTGTTTCGATTCTTCGATGGTGGCAAGCACCTCGTTCGTCGTGCATCCCGAAAAATCCAGGAAAAGAATGTCTTTCCCGTTGTGATTGATGAATTTTACCCGCTCCGAAACCATGGGTGGCTCCTTGGTCATTGTTGCCGCAGTCATAGTACCCTCCTGGTTTGATCTGGCTTCGCTCCTGCTTCAGCATGAGGAAAAATCGAAAACAGTGTTTCATTGTTCATTGCATGCTATAGAACCGCGGCATTCTTGTCAAGCTTTTCGATGGGGTATTTTTAGGGTATGCCCATTTTTCCTGTGCTCGGCAAACCGATGCAAAATTTTTTTTTGCTATACTTCTAGGATAATGGAGAGTGCGTGTGGCTGACCAGGACCAGAACAGGAAAATCGAGGGAATCAAGGCGCTCTATCCTGAAAAATTCCCCACAACGGAACGGATCTTCAGCGCCATCCACCCCGGCAACCGGATTTTCATCGGCACCGGCTGCGGGGAACCGCAGTGCCTGGTAAAGGCGCTGATCGATTATGTGCGGTCCCATCCCAAAGCCTTCTTCGACACCGAGCTGCTCCAGGTCTGGACCCTGGGCGTGGCGCCTTACGCGGACGAGAAATTCAAGGACAACTTCCGGCACAACTCCTTCTTCATCGGCAACAACACGCGCGACGCCGTAAACCAGGGCCTGGCGGACTACACGCCCGTCTTCCTTTCCCAGGTCCCGGGCCTGTTCCAGAAAAAGCTGGTGCCCGTGGACGTGGCCCTGATCCAAACCTCCCTTCCCGACGAGCACGGGTTCATGAGCCTCGGCATCAGCGTGGATATCGTGAAGGCCGCGACGGAGAACGCCTCCCTCGTCATCGCGCAGATCAATCCCCAAATGCCCCGTGTTCTGGGCGACACCTTTATCAACATTAAGGACGTGAACTTCATCATCCCCTGCGAGGAGCCGCTCCTGGAATACGAGGACACGGTCGCCGACGATATCAGCCAGAAGATCGGCACCTATGTCAGCCGCATCGTGCAGGACGGCGACACCATCCAGGTCGGCTACGGCAGCATCCCGAACGCGATCCTGGCGCACCTCAAAAACAAGGAACACCTGGGCGTGCACACCGAGCTCTTGACCGACGGCATCGTGGAGCTGATGCGCGAACGCGTCATCGATAATACGCGCAAGGAACTGAACCGCGGAAAAACCGTGGCCGCCTTCTGCATGGGCAAGCGCGACACCTACGATTATTTGCATGATAACCCGGGCATCGAGTTCCGGCCCGTGAACTACACCAACAATCCCACGGTGCTGGCGCGCCAAAAGAATATGACGGCGATCAACAGCGCCCTCGAAATCGATCTGTCGGGCCAGGCCACGGCCGAGAACATCGGCAAGCGCTTCTACAGCGGCATCGGAGGCCAGGCGGACTTCATGCGCGGAGCGATCCTGTCCCCGGGCGGTAAGTCCATTCTCGCGCTCCAGTCCACTGCTGAGAACGGGGAAGTGTCCCGGATCGTTCCCTATCTCAAGGAAGGCGCTGGCGTTACGCTTTCGCGCGGAGACATCCACTACGTGATCACCGAATACGGCATCGCCTACCTCCACGGCAAGAACATCCGCGAGCGCGCCATGGACCTGATCGCGATCGCCCACCCCAAATTCAGGGAAGGACTCATCGAACAGGCGAAGGAGCGCAGGCTGATCTACAAGGACCAGGCGTTCATCCCCGGGGTGCAGGGCGTCTATCCCGAGGAGTTCGAGTCGTACAAGACCACGAAGACGGGCCTGACCCTGCTGCTCCGGCCCGTAAAATTTTCCGACGAGCATCTCCTGAAGGATTTTTTCTATTCCCTGTCGAACGATTCCATGTACCGCAGGTTCATCTCCACGCGGGTCGACATGCATCACGAACGCCTGCAGCCCTTCGTCGTGATAGACTACACCAAGGAGATGGTGATCCTTGCCGTGCTCAAGCATGAGGAGACGGAGCTCATCGTCGGCATGGCGCAGTACCTGATCGACGAAACCAAGCACATTGCCGAGGTGGCCTTCGTGGTGCGCGACGACTATCAGGGGAAAGGCATCGGTGCGACGCTGCTCTCCTACGTCACGTACCTGGCCAGGAAGAGCGGCCTTCTCGGTTTCACCGCGGCGGTATTGATGGAAAACCGCCAGATGCTCCAGCTGTTCGAAAAAATGGGGTTTAACATCGAGAAGCGGAGCGAAGGCGGGGTGTATGAACTGACCATGTCATTCAGAGATTGAAGAAGATCCGCGTATCGTCGACTCGGATAAACCGGAAAAGCGATTTCCATTAAGTGGACCGCTCAGCATTGAGTGTTCCATAGCTGACCAAAGGAATGAGAAAACGCATGAAATCTTCCTTGTGAGATATATTGATCAGGCAATAAATTCTTCTGTAGTCGTTGTAGTTGCAGATCTACGAAACACCAACAATACATGCAGAAAATGTTATCTCCTACTGATGATCTTGCCTGAAACCATGGGCAGGCCTTCGCCTGTATAACCATCCAAGCACTAGGCCAAGCGGGTACTTACAACTCCTGGCGTGTGGGCCTGAACAGGATCTCGTTTACGTCCATATCCTCAGGCTGGCTCATGGCGAAAGCTACTGCCCGCGCGAACGATTCGGCGGGAAGCGCAACTTCCTGAACAAACTTGCGGACATTCTCGGCGACGTCCGGCTCGGTAATGCTGTTCGGCAGCTCCGTGGCCAGCGCACCAGGTGAGATCACCGTTGTGCGGATGTTGTAGGGCTTCACTTCCTGCCGCAGCCCCTCTGAGATGACGAGCACCGCAGTCTTGGTAGCGGCGTACACGGCACTACCGGGGCGTACCTTGTGACCTGCCACAGATGAGACATTAATAAAGTGCCCGGATTTCTGCTGCGTCATATACGGCAGGGCCGCAGCAATGCCGTACAGCACGCCCTTGAGGTTCACATCGATCGTCCGGTCCCAGTCGGCGATCTTGAGGCGTTCGAGCGGAGAGTGCGGCATCAAACCTGCGTTATTGATCATGACATCGATCCGACCGAAGGTTTTTACCGCTTCATCGACCAGTTGCTTCACCTGGTCGACCTCGGTGACGTCCGTCTGGACAGCGAGCGCCTTGCCGCCCTTCCTGGACAGTTCATCTGCGAGAGCCTTGATACGATCGACGCGCCGCGCGCCCAGCACAACAGTCGCCCCCCGGCTGGAGAGATACCGGGCCGTCGCCTCGCCATTCCCGCTGCTCGCACCTGTAATGACGACGACTTTCCCTTCGATATTATTATTGCTCATGTGATCTCCTTCATTTAATTTCTTTCACTTTATTCGCAACCGCCACCGCAATGAGTCCTTTGAACAAAACGTCTTTAACTCAAACCCCGCACCCATCTCCATAGTTTTATTGTACCACCTCCCCGCAGGTTGCCGAATGACGGCCATCCGGACTATCAGCGCAACGATACCCTGATATGCTGAAGCTTGCCCTCCTTCGCCTCGGCGCGTGCGCAAATAGCAAAAAGACGTTGACTACGGCTCCAAACAGGCGTAAAATTGTAAATTAAGAGATTAAGAGAGGAGAACAGCCGTAATGCCGCTGGTCAAGGTAAAACGATTCGCCCAGGTCACCATCCCCGCCGAAATCCGGAAAAAAGCGCATATCGAGCAAGGCGATGTCGTGGACGTATCATACGACAACAATCATATCATCATCACGCCGAAGCGCGTTTCCGACAAGAACGTGGATTGGGCCCGGAAGTTCGATGAGGCCCTGGGAAGCGTCCGCAAATCAGCGAAGCGCGCCGGCATCACCGCGAAAAGCATCGATGAGGCCGTGAAGACCGCGCGACGGGGCCCGCGTCATTGAGGGCCGTCATCGACACCAACATCTTTCTTGCCGGGCTGCTCAATGCCGACGGCGGGGCCGCAAAAATCATCCGGGCGTTTCAGGACGGAGAATTCGAACTGGTCGTCACGCACGACGTCTTCGATGAGTATGTCCGGGTGATCCATCTTTTTGACAACGATGTGCCTCGTGAAAAAAGTGAAGAGCTGCTTGAGCTCGTATTTGCCAGGGCGAGGAAGGCGCGCCCGGCTTCAGCGCAAGGCCTGTGCACTGATGCCGACGACGAGAAGTTTCTTTCCGCTGCGTTAGGCGGCGACACGGATTTCATCGTAACAAAGAACAAGAAGCACTTTCCGAAAAATACCGTCAAAATTGTAAATGTACGGGAGTTTTTAGGAGCGATTGAGAAACTGAGAAGATAAACGCGCGAGATAAGACAGTCTGGCATTCACGAAGAAAGACTTGAACCTGCAGTCTCCTCCACATACGCGATTCGGTCGCCCTGCACCTCGTAGGCCCGTTCGATAAGCGTATTCGAATCCGTGTCCTTGAACATATCGGGATGAAGTTTTAACTGTGCAATTAAGCGCTTCTCAAGATCAGTTTGCGTCTCTATGGTTTGATCATCGATGATGTGCCGGATATCAATGCCTTGTCCTCGCAGATTCCTGCATACCAATATCGTTCGATGACACGTCATCGGGTCTTTCTCCGCGCACATAAGGGCAAGAGTATAACCTTTCTTAAGTCCGAGCTTGACGCGCTCCAAGCCGCTTTTAAATAAAGCCGTGGCTGCAATCTTTTCATAGATTGCCTTCCCCTCGACGTAGCACGAAGGGTCTTTAGGCCGTGCACCGAGTTCCTCACCCAGAAATACATACTCGATATTATGAGATTTCAGCGTTTGTTTGAGCAACTCACGGTTGAACTGTGGATTGCGGCTGCTGTAGGGCGCGGATCGAACATCGCAAAGCGCAGTTATCTTGTGCTGCTTGAGCAAGGCGATTAAGTCTTCGATTGATTGGTTTGAATAGCCGATTGTGAAAAGAGTTTCGGGCATAAGATCATTACAGGGTTCTTACGGCATCTTACTATCCGCGCTCATATTTTAAGCAGCATTCAAAGGCCGTATTCGTTTGAGCTTCTTGTCCTGGCGCTTCTTCTCTTCCCAAAGATCAACCGCGCGCTGGGCATTTAACCAGAATTCGGGTGAATTGCCGAAAAGACGCGACAACAGCAATGCCATGGCAGGTGAAACCGCCCGGCGCTCGCGCAGCAGCTCGTTGATCGTTTGGCGGGAGACGCCGAGGGCGTCGGCCAGGCTTGTCGCGCTCAATTCGTAATCAGGGAGAAAGTCCTCGCGAAGCATCTCTCCCGGATGCGTGGGCTTCACCGTTCGAACTTGTTTGTTTACGATAGCCATCGTACACCTCGTAATCGAATAAGAAATTGCCACGGGACCAACTCAGGCCGCTTTCTTTATCTTTGAAGACTTTGCCAGCTTGGCCTTGGGCTCGATTGAGAGTTTCAATCCCATGGAATGCAGCAGGGTAATGATACTCTTGATCTCGGGGTTGCCCTTCTTGGACAGCATCCGGTACATGCTCTCCCGGTTCAACTTGGCCTTTGCCGAAACAGCAGCCATCCCTCCGTGCGCCTCGGCCACGTTCCGCATTGCAAGCAGGAACAGTTCCCTGTCCCCTTCTTCCATCGCGGCGTTAAGATAAGTCGCAGCTTCACGAGGGTCCTTCAAAGCCGCGATCAGGTCTTCCTGATAGGATGTCGTTTTCTTAGCCATTCTTCTTTCTCCTTTTGTGGTCTTCCCAATAGCTCCTCGCCTCGGTGATGTCCTTCTTCTGAGATGACTTGTCTCCGCCGAGCAACAGAAGAACCACTGTCTTCTTGTCCAGGCCGTAGTACACGCGATAGCCCGGGCCATAATCTATTTTGAGTTCGTAAACGCCTTCCCCCACGGATCGGTTCTTTCCGAGATTGCCGAGCCGGACCCGGTCAAGCCCGATACGGACCTTCTGGCGAGCCATGATATCCTTGAGCCCGTCGAGCCACTCTTTAAACGGCTTCTTGCCCGTTTCTGTGAGGTAATACTCTAATGTGTAGGGGAAGCTTTCCACTTGGGAGAGTGTAGCACAAAAGCTACAATGATGCAAGCGTATTGTGGTACGATCACTTCGGGGCGAGTTCGCCGAACCAGTAGGCAGCGGTGACTCCGCCGTCCATGAGGAAGTCGCTGCCGGTGATGAATGCGCCGTCCGGCCCCATCAGAAGAGCGCCGACAGCCCCCACTTCATCCGGGGTGCCGCCGCGCCCGGCCGCGGACAGCCCGATCATGCGCCGGTATCCCGCGCCGCGCGGACCGGTCAGCTCGTCCCTGGCGAGAGGCGTGAAGATTATGCCGGGGCTGATCGTGTTGACCCGCGCCCCCCGATTGCGAGGCGATAACGACGCCCGCTCCGTTGCTTGCAATGACGTTGCCGAATTCCTCGAGCACGAGCGCGGTGCCATACAGATCGACCTTGAGGATCGTGGCCGGCGATGCCTGGGTGGGGGAGACACCGGCGGCATGGATGACGCCGGTTATGTCGCCGATCGCCGTGGCGGTCTCGACGAGCGCGTGGACCGATGTGCGCGAGGAGACATCGACGATAGCGGTGCTCACCTCGAACCCGGCGTCGCTCAGGACTTTTGCGGCCGCATCGACGTTATCCTGGCGCAGATCAGCCAGCAGGACGCGCTTGCCTGAGCTGACCCGCCGCGCAATAGCCTGACCGATAGAACCTGCGCCGATGACGACGATAACATTGTTCATTGAGATCTCCTTTCTTCTCTCTGCTGTCAAAATCAGGAAATACTCAGTTCATCGATCCAACTCGATACATTTGGTCCCGCGGAACCTGCATTGGTTCCATGAATAGCGATACCTTTTAGCATAGTAGCTTTGGGACATGCTTTGGCAATATCCTGTTCGGTATGGCCCATTCCGCTACCCTCGTGGGTGCAAAAGGGAACAATTGTTTTTCCGGAAAAGTCATAGCTTTCCAGGAAAGTAAACACCGGCATGGGCATCGTTCCCCACCAATTCGGATATCCCAAAAAGATCACATCATATGTCCCCATGTTTTCAACGTGTCCCGTCAGCTTCGGCCTGGCTTTGGCACGCAGTTCATTTTTTGCGACTTCCGTAGTTTCCGTATAATCTTTCGGATAGGCCGTGACAGATTCAATATGGAACAGGTCTCCTCCCGCTATCTTCTGGATCATATTTGCAACAACTTCGGTGTTGCCGACCTTCAGATTGACCATTTTGCCGCTAACATAATTTTGTCCCTTTCGGGAAAAATAGGCGACCAGGCATTTTTTATTTGTTACATTCATAATGAAATACTCCTTAAGATCGTTATTTCAATAATCGTTCTTTATTTGTTACCAGCAGTTTCATTTTCGTCCTCCCTTGTTGCTGAGAACCTTGCCTAATATTTCATTGGCATTATCGGCTTCATTCTTGCCGACTTTGACTTCGAGAACGGATATCAGGTTCCGCATCTGCGCCTCGGTCAGACCCGTATTAAACCCGATGGCAAAATGAGCCTGCAGCTGGGGATTGACTCCCTCAATACTGGCCAGGGCCGCAATAGTTGCGATCTCTCTGCTTTGAAAATCCAGGTTGTCGCGTCCGAAGATGTCTCCGAAAAGGTGTCCCTTCAAGAATGCATCGATGGCGGGAGCGAACGTAATATACTTCCCCGTGGCTGGCGCTCCAATCAGTCTTGTCTGAATTTCCGTTCCGAGTTCGATGCTGCTTTTGTTGGCAGGCATGGGGCTTGGTTCTTTGCCAAGTACATCCTTGATGCCTTTCTTTTCCCGTTCTTCCAGCACGCCTATGAAGGCATTGATGCCGTTCAGGCTGCGAGGGAACCCGCAATAGGCGTACATCTGCACGAGGATTTCTTTGATCTCATTGACGGTCAAACCGGCATCGAGCCCTTTGTTCAGGGCCGTTATCAGCTTCTTCATATCTCCATTGGCGGTAAAGGCCGCGATGGGGATGATACCTTTCTGTACTGAGCTCAGAGCTTGATTTTTGTCCATTGCATGTGCCTCCGACATGGCTGCAAAGCTACACATGAAGGCAAATATAACAGCCAGAAATGCCGTGATTTGTCTCTTCATGATTGCTTCCTTATTTGCCGTTGTACTGCTCGTCCGTGACCTTTTCCATCCAGTCAACGGCTTTTCCGTTGAGCATTCCCGTGATGGCGATATGCGTCATTGCGGTGGTAGGTGCAGCTCCATGCCAATGTTTTATCGTTGGCGAGCACCAGATCACGTCTCCTGCTTTTATCTCCTCTATCGGACCACCCGCTTCCTGCGTCCTGCCAACGCCGGCAGTAACGATCAGATGCTGCCCTGTCGGGTGCGTATGCCAATGAGATCTGGCCCCCGGCTCGAAGGTGACATAGGCCCCGGAAAAGGGGGCAGCAGCATCTTTTGCAGAAAACAGAGGGTCAATGCGGACATTGCCGGTAAACCATTCGACCGGTCCTTTGCTGGAAGGCTGTGAGCCGCTTCTTTTAATGTCCATAGTTCACTCCTTTTGGTGTAGAATTGTCCTTCCTCAATAAACGCAAAACATTTCACGGCCGCAGCAGCGTCTTGATCGCGCGGCGCTCGTCCATCGCACGATAGCCTTCTGCTACCTGGTCAAGCGGGAGGGTCAGATCAAATACCTTGCCTGGATCAATCTTCCCGTTCCAGACAAGCTTGATCAGATCAGGCAGATAGCGCCGAACCGGCGCTGGACCGCCGTGAAGATGGATGTGGGCGAAGGCAAAGAACAGGTCCTGGCCGTTCAGAACAACTCCGTGCGGAACGCCCACAAAACCCATGTGCCCGCCTGGCCGGGTGATACGAAACGCCTGCATCATCGATTCCTGCGTGCCCACGCATTCGAGCACCGAATCGGCGCCGATCCCGTTCGTCATCTCCTTAATGCGGGCCACGCCCTCATCACTACGTTCAGTCACAATATCGGTGGCTCCGAACTCTTTTGCAAGTTTCTGACGCGCAGGATTTCGGCTCATCGCGATGATCCTATGCGCGCCCATCTGCTTTGCAGAAAGCACACCGAGAAGTCCGACCGCGCCGTCGCCCACAACCACTACCGTCTTGCCCGGTTTGACGTTCGCTGCGTCCGCTGCAAACCAGCCGGTACCCATGACATCAGAGAGCGTCAGCAGGCTCGGCAGCATGTCCTTTGACGGAAGCTCAGGTGTTGGCACCAGGGTGCCGTCCGCGAGCGGGACGCGCAGATAAGGTGCCTGTGCACCGGGGATCAATTCACGGTTCTGGCAGGACGTCTGGTAGCCGGCCTGGCAATGCGGGCAGGTATTGTCGGAAACAAAGAAGGACCCGATAACGAATTGACCGGGCTTGACGGACCTAACATCACTACCGACCTCCTCGACAACGCCGCAGTACTCATGACCCATGGGCGTTGGCTGGGTAATCGGATTGAGGCCACGGTAGGGCCACAGATCGGACCCGCAGACGCAGGTTGCCGATATTTTGATGATCGCATCAGTCGGCTTGATGATTTTTGGGTCGTCGCGCTCCTCGAAACGCACATCGCGCGGCCCGTAGAGAACAGATACTTTCATGGTATATCTCCTTGTATTGAATAGTGCTCTCCACTAACGTTTGGTGGATCAGCATTGCTCATAATATTATCACGTTTTCAGTGTCCTACCAGTTTTGCCTGATCTACGGGATATCGATCACCCTGTAATTTAATTTTTGAGGCGGCGCGATCGAGACCGTGCCATTCTTCGGCAGTGAATTCCAAGTCTGCTGATCTCAGATTCTCTTCCAGACGCTCCAGCCTGGTTGTGCCCGGAATCGGAACAATCCAGGGTTTCCGAGCAAGCAGCCAGGCCAACGCGACCTGAGTGGGTGTTGCTCTTTTCGACCGACCGAATTCAGTGAGCAGATCCACGAGACCTCGGTTCGCTTTCATCGCCTCCACGGTGAATCGGGGCAAGGTGGCACGGTTGTCGTTGCTGCTGTCGAACGTCGTGCGTTCGTTCAAAGCACCGCTGAGGTAACCTCTCCCGAGCGGACTGTAAGGAATAAAACCGATCCCGAGTTCTTCGAGTATCGGCAGGACATCCTCTTCCGGATGCCTCCACATCAGTGAGTATTCGCTTTGAACAGCGGTAAGGGGCTGAACAGCATGGGCGCGGCGTATCGTTTGTGCGCCTACTTCGCAAAGACCGAAATGCTTTACCTTACCTTGACGAATGAGATCCTTCACGGTCCCCGCTACGTCCTCGATTGGCACGTTGGGATCGGAGCGGTGCTGATAGAAAAGGTCTATGCTTTCGGATTTGAGCCGCTTGAGAGATTCTTCGGCAACTTGACGGATACGCTCCGGTCGGCTGTTTGGACCCATCGACTTCCCGTTCTCATAGTTGAATCCGAACTTAGTGGCAATGGCCACTTCCTCGCGGAAAGGCGAAAGCGCCTCGCCCACAAGTTCTTCATTAATGAACGGACCGTACACTTCCGCGGTATCAAATAAGGTAACGCCAAGCTCCACTGCTTTGCGGATCAGAGAAATCATTGCATTCCTGTCGGGGGCGGGGCCACGATGGTAGCTCATTCCCATGCATCCCAAACCGAGCGCCGATACTTCCAGCCCGCTTTTTCCTAATATACGTTTTTGCATTACTTCTCCTTTCGTTTGTTTAATACCAACTTCTTACATAAATTATGGCACATCTATTTGCCACGCTTATCTATGATTATATTTTACCCCCTGAAAGAACGAAGCGGGTAGACCAATCCTGCTCATTTCTTGCCTAATCGTCCGAAACCGGCTATAATTGTGTTGACGGCGAAGCGTGATTTGGTAGTATAGAATCAGGGAGGTTTCAATGAATAAACTGGCTAACGGGCTGATTCCTGAAGATCCGGAGATGGCAGCTGCGCTAGAAGCCCTGGGAAGGAGCATTGCCCGATGGACCGATGGGAAGGACCTATTTGAAAGCGCGATCCCGGGATTGAGGCTCTTCCGGGCGGAGAAAGCGGGCGACCCGGTAAGCATCATGTACGACCCGCGCATCTGCATCATCACGCAAGGGGCCAAGCGCGTCCTGCTCGGCGATGATTCGTACATATACGATGCGAACCATTTCCTGGTCACTTCCGTGGACCTGCCCACGACCGTGCAGATCATCAAGGCGACCCGGCAGAAGCCCTGCCTGGGGCTCGTTCTAAGGGTTGATCAGCGCGAGATCTCGCAGCTCATGATTGACAGCCATCTTCCTCCGCCCCGCCCCCAAAGGTCGAGCCGAGGCATGGCGACCGGCGAGGTGACGCTGCCGCTCATCACCGCATTTCAGCGGCTAGTCGACCTGCTTGACAACCAGAAGGATATCCCGATCCTTGCGCCGATCATCGAGCGGGAAATATTTTACCGTTTGCTTGTAGGCGATCAGGGTGTGCGGTTGCGCCAGATGGCGTCGGCGGGAAGTCAGAGCCGGCAGATAGCGCGGGCGATCGATTGGTTAAAAGGCAACTTCACACAGCCGTTGCGAATAGAGGACCTCGCCAGCCAGGTCAATATGAGCACTTCGACCTTCCACCATCATTTCCGGGAGGTGACGGCAATGAGCCCGCTGCAATACCAGAAATGGCTGCGTTTGAACGAAGCGCGTCGGCTGATGCTCGCAGAAAACCAGGATGCGACAACCGTGGCGTTCCAGGTGGGTTATGAGAGCCCCTCCCAGTTCAGCCGCGAGTATAGTCGATTGTTCGGCGCGCCGCCATTGCGTGATATAATGATTTTGCGACAGATGGCTGATACCGGTAAGATTGAGGAGGCAGCAGCCGGATAGCCGCTACACTAAGCTTTTAGGCTAGGTCGCTGAAAAGATACTGCAAAGGTAAGGGTCCTAACCCGGACAAGCCGGAACTAAAGGCGTCTCTCGCAAAGCTCGCAAAGTACGCCAAGAAAAGCAAGCGAGGCTTTTGTCTTAAAATAAAGGCTAACGTTTTGGACTTTCTTTGCGACCTTTGCGCACTTTGCGAGAAATATTCTTGCCATTTTGGGTAGATTTTAATTCGTAACTTACTAAATAGAGGCGTTCAATTAATATTTCATCCAGAAATTAGCAACAATATTTTGAGTCGTCATGTGAACTTGTAGGTGGAGCAAACAGCCATCCGGCGATGAATTGATTCAAGTTTTGCGGATGAAGTCCATACTCTTCATTTCAGAAACGAGGCGCTCATGAAAATTTCCTGGTTTTCATTCTACAATCTGGTCCTTGCCCTCTGGGTGGGTGGCATCATCACCTTCACGTTCATCGTCACCCCTGCGATCTTTAAGTCCTTCGGGCGGGATATGGCGGGTGAGATCGTGGGAAAACTGTTTCCTGGCTACTTTCTGTACAACCTGGTCCTTGCCGCGCTGGCGCTCATCCTGTTCTTTACCGTTGCCGGAGACCGGACAATGACAGCGGCCCGGCTCTCGCTCGCGCTTCTGACCGCCGCCCTCGTCATCAATGCGTACGTCGCGCTCAAACTGCACCCTGATGCGGTCAGGGTGAAACAGCAGATAACCTCATTTGAACGCGAATCCCCTGACTCTCCTGCCCGAAAGCAATTCGCCCGGCTTCATGCAGTGAGTGCATCGCTCAACCTGCTGCTGCTCGCGGACGGCGTCGCGCTGCTCATGATCGGACCGGCATTGAGAAAATAGGCTTGTTTTGGGCGTGAACGTTGCGGTAACAGGAGAAATTTCGCTTGACATTTTGGCCGGAATAATAGATAGTACGTGTCTCCAAGTAGTTGGAACCGGGCGGATAGCTCAGCTGGGAGAGCACAGCCCTTACAAGGCTGGGGTCACAGGTTCGATCCCTGTTCCGCCTACCATTAAGACAGATTTTAGTTGTAAGTTTTGAGTTCCTGGTTGCTGTTCGCCGGACAGTACAACTCAAAACTCATAACTCAGCACTCATAACCCATTCTTGGGGTGGTAGTTCAGCTGGTTAGAACGCCTGCCTGTCACGCAGGAGGTCGCGGGTTCGAGCCCCGTCCGCCCCGCCATTTTACTAGTGCTCCCTGCCTTTCCCTGTGTGATCCCTGGGAAGCAAAAAGATCCATCCTGAATTTATTAGCCGATTACCGGACAAGTCCGCATCGCCAAAAAACTGAGCAACACATCGAACGAATACATGTTTGCTGCTGTACCTTCTTGCCCTTTTGCCGTAGCTCACTTTTAATAACGATTTTAAGGATAGGTGATGGAATTTACGCTCGGAACCCACGACTTCATCAAACTGAACGATTTGCTCAAAATCATGGGGCTGTGCAATACGGGAGGGATGGCAAATACCGTTATTGCAGACGGCCGCGTCAAAGTCAACGGCCTCGTGGAATTACGCAAACGCTGTAAAATACGGGCAGGCCAAATCGTCGAATTCGACGGTCACAAAATTACTGTTGCATAACTTGATCGGAAAAACGAGCGAAAAGGATTATCGCGGCTACCTGACCCCTATCTTCCCCAGCTTCCTGGCCAGCGCCTCGGTCTCGTTCAGCAGCTTTTCAACTTCGTCCAAACCCTTGCCCCAGAACTGCTTGTCGGCAACATCGATTCCCAGCCTGTGAAAGATGTTCTTCGGCGAATCCGACAGTCCGGCAGACAAAAATTCCTTGACCTTCTCAATGAAGGCGGGGTCCCTCTTTACCGAATTCTGGAGCGCCTTCGAGATCAAAAGTCCGCCCGCGTAAGAATAGACATAGAAGAAATACCGGATATGGCTCCAGTAGACCCACCAGTTTTCCGAACCCTCCGACTGTTCCACGGCCTTTCCCATATACGCAGCCATGTGCTTCCGGAATAAGGTCCCGAGCTCTTCTTTCGACAAATATCCCTTGGTCCGAAAAACAGCGTGTAATTCCTGCTCGAACAGGTAACAGGCCACCTGTCGAAAGATCGAGGACACGTCATCGTTCAGCTTCTGCATCATGATGGCAAGCCGCAGTTCATCGCCGGCGCTCCGGATGATCTCTTCGAGCACGAAATCCTCCATGAACGTGCTCGCCACCTCGGCAGTCGAGGTCGGCGTGCCGAAGTCGAGGGCATGCTGCTTCTCCCGGATCAACTCGTTGTTGATGCCGTGGCCGAGCTCGTGCGCGATCGTCAGCACGTCATGCAGTTTGTTCGTGTGGTTCAGGAGGATGTACGTAGGCTGGGTGATGAGGTGGTGCATGCAGAAAGCGCCGCTGTCCTTGCCCTTCCGCGGGAACGCGTCGATCTGGCCGTTCTCGATGAAGCCGGCAAAGATCTCGCCGAACTTCCGGTCGAGCTTGTTCATCACGGTGTAGACCAGGTCCACTGATTGCGTATAGGGATACCGCTTGGCCACGACCCCGTACTCCACATTCCGCTCATGGTACTCGAGCCGCTTGATCTTGAGCAGCTTCGCCTTGAGCGCGTAATACCGCGCCGGGATATCGAAACGGCCGGCCACGGAAGCGATGAGCGTATCCACGACCTCGCTCTCGATGTCGTCGGCGACGTGCCGCAGCGTATCCGGCCTCAGAGTACTGCGCAGCTCATCGTCCACCTTTTTATTGGCGAGGACGGAATTGAGCTCCGCTTCGGCTACGTCGACGTTTTTTCTCAGGATGTCGTTGAAGGCCTCGGCAGCTCTGTCCCGGACGCGCTTATGCTTGCTGTTCATGAGGCCGGTGACTTCCGAAAACGGCATGACCTTTTTCACGCCTTTTTCCGTCAGTATGGCCCGCTCTTCCCTGGAGAGGAACTCCGAGGTCATCCTGGTCCAGTTCGAATAGGAGGTGGCCGACTTGAGGTTCATGATTTTTTCTTCGGGCTCGCTCAAGTGATACCGGGATTCGGCAAAAATGCGTTCCAGAAAATGATGATACTTCCCGAGGGCGCTGTGCGTGAGGAAACGTTCCTGAAGCTCGGGCCTGATCCTTGCGATGCGCAAATAAAAGAACTGGCTTTCGTTCTCCAGTTTTTTGCTGAACTCTTCTATTTTATTGAATTTGGCCTTAAGCTTTGCATCGGTCTGGTCCTGCTGCGTCCTGAGCCAGAAATAGTAGCCCTCGTCGCCGTCAGTTCCCCATTGCCGCTTCCACAATTCATACTGGTCGAGCGCCTGCTTCAGGATGAGGGGGTCTTCGAGGTAATCGGTCCGGTCCTTCCACGCGTTGATGAAGGCAGAGCTCTGTTTCGCTACGATCTTGCGTTTTTCTTCCATGCGCGGATCGTTATCGCTTGCGAACAGGGGTTTGAGGTTCCACAGGGTGCGCGTTACTTTTACCTTCTGTTGACGGGTACGGGGCATGTTCTCTCCTTCGGACGTTCTCTCCAGAGTATACCCTCTCCACCAGAGACTGTCCACACCACGCAACGAGCTGGAACGATGGACGGAACGCACAAAATTCTTGGCTTTTTTCAGATACTATGGAATTATTCCGTCGAAGTACGGAAGTCTTTGTTGTGAGAGTGCCGCAAAGATTTTGCGCTTTGCGGCTTTTTTTATGACAAGTTCCGTCATCTTCATATAAACTCCCCTCACCCCTGCCCCTTTCTCCTGGTGGGAGAGGGAAAAGGGAGAGGGGGCAGATGTTTTCGTCCACTTCTCAGACATCCAGGACAGCGGCTTTAAGAGCCTGTCCGAAGGTCAGGGAGTGACGTTCGACGTTGTTGACAGCCCGAAAGGCCCGAAAGCAGCGAATGTCGTAAAACTCTAAGCGCCAAACTTTTGAAAGGCCGGCCTCAATTCTGAGACCGGCCTTTTTTTTCACGCCTCTCTCCCTCGCCCCGGAAAGCCCCTATGCCGCTTTTGCCTGGCCCGTGATCATGAGGAGAGCGGACAGGGCTTTTTCATAGTCCGGATGATTTGACTGCTCGGGAACAATCTCTTTATACCGAACAACATCGTCCTTGTCGATGATAAAGATCGACCTCGCGAGAAGCCGCGGTTCCTTCATCAGAACGCCGTAGGCCGTCCCGAACGACGCTTCGCGGTGGTCAGACAGCGCTTTTGCCCGGTCGATTTCCGCCGTTGTGCAGAACCGCGTGATCGCAAAGGGAAGGTCCATGCTGATATTCAGCACCACGACGTCGTGCGGCAGGTTCGCCGCCTCATGGTTGAACCGCCGGAGCTGCAGGTCGCACACCGGCGTATCAAGCGAAGGCGTTACGCTGATAATCTTCGTCTTGCCGGTAAAATCGCCGAGCCTGACCTCGCTTTGGGTCCCATCCAACACGATGAAATCCGGCGCTTTGTCGCCGGGTTTGATATCCGGCCCGACAAGGGTGAGCGGCTTCCCCCTCATGGTAATGATTCCTTTTCGTTCCATTGAAACACCTCCTCGATAAAGTTCACGTCCTGCCTCTCTATCTATATAGAGGATAGATCAAATCCTGTATGTTGTCAAGAACAGGGGCTTTAATGGACGTTCCTCCTGAGCAGTTCTGCTACGTTCCCGCCACGGAAAGCCGAAATCGCACCCTTGGGGCACAACGAGATACTCCCCGGGGCAGGAGGGCTGACGGACTTTTTTCGCTTTTCCCGCTTTCTCTCCTATGGTATACTGACGCGCATGATCAAGGATATCCTTCCTCTGGACCACGTTCTGCGCAAGCGTGCGGCCATGACCCCGCGCAAGACCTTCATAAAATTTGAAGGCAAAAAATTTTCCTTTCGCGAGATGGACCGGCTGGCCGACGTATTTGCCGCGTTCCTCACAGATCGGGGCATGAAACCGGGGGACCGGATAGCCCTTCTCTGTCACAACTGCCCCCATTACATTGCAGCCTACTTCGGCATCATCCGCGGCGGCGGCATCGTGCTTCCGCTGAACAACCTTCTGATGCACGAGGAAATCGACTTTATCCTGAACGATGCCGGCGTGTTGTTTTGTCTGTATGATGCCGATTGCGCCGGGACCGTGTACAAACTCGAAAAGAGCGATGCCCGCTCCTTTCTCACGCTTTCCGAGATCGCCCATTCCTCCTTCCCCGGCGACCCCTTCAAGGCCCCTGACCATTCAGCTGACGATGTCTCGACGGTGCTGTATACGTCGGGCACGACCGGCAGGCCCAAGGGAGCGCTGCTGACGCACCGGAACATTCTCTCAAATGCCCTGGCCGCAACAGAGGTGATCCGCATTACGGGGAAGGACCGGTTCGTCGTGTTTCTTCCGCTGTTTCATTCCTTCACCTATACCGTCTGCGTCATACTCCCGCTCATCACCGGGGCGATGATCTCCCTCCTCCCCTCGGTCCGACCCTTTAACCGTGTTGTCAAAAGCCTCATCGTGGACCGCATCACGCTTTTTGTGGCCATCCCCACGGTCTACAAGATCCTCGCCGAGCGGAACATGCCCTTTTTCGTGAAGTTCCTCTTAAACCTTAGACTGTGCGTATCCGGCGCTGCGCCCCTGCCCGTGAAAGTGATCGACGAGTTCGAGAGAACATTCAAAGTCCCGCTTCTGGAAGGATACGGCTTGACCGAAGCCGCGCCCGTGGTTTCGTTCAACCCGCTCGAAAAGGATAAAAGGAAGCCCGGCACGGTGGGCCTGCCGTTGCCCGGGATACAGGTCAAAGTGGTCGACGACAACGGTCAGGAATTCCCCCCGGGAGTGGCCGGGGAACTGATCGTCAAAGGCCCGAACGTGATGCAAGGGTACCTGAACAAACCGGAGGAGACGGCCAAGGCCATCAGGGACGGCTGGCTCTACACCGGCGACATCGCTTCCATCGACCGTTCAGGCCACATCAGGATCATCGACCGCAAGAAAGACATGATCATCGTGGACGGCCTCAACGTTTACCCCTATGAGGTCGAGGAAGTGCTCTACCGGCACCCCGCGATCCAGGACTGTTCCATGATCGGCGTGCCGCACGAACATGAAGAAGGGAAAGAACTGCCGATCATGTACGTCGTCCACAAGAAAGGGGCGCAGGCGACTCCGAAAATGCTCAGGGATTATCTTTCCGAGCACGTGGCGCATTACAAGATCCCGCGACGGTTCATTATGACGGAAGACCTTCCCAGGACGGCAACGGGCAAGATCATGAAAAAAGAGCTGAGAAAACTGTACCGCGAAAAGGAAATGAAGCACCCTCCCGCATGACGAAGGTTCTTGGGAGAAAGGGGCTCTTCAGGCTGATCCAGCCGCCCGTGCGCTCGACTCGGACCGGCAGCGGAATTCTGCTCCTCTGCGTGGTCCTGCTCTCCTCGGTTTCCCTCTCGGAACGTATCACGGCTTGGGCCGTGCTGGCATCGCTATTCCTCGTCGTCACTTCCGTCCTGACCCGCGAGATCCAGGCGCTTCACCTGTCCTGTTTTTCCGCTTTTTTCGTCGCTCTTCCCTATCTTCTGCCGTCGCTTCGCACCTGGCCGTATCTCCTGCTCGTCCCCCTGTTCTGTTATGCTGCCGTTGTTCTTGCCGTACCCGCGCTGCGCACTTCCCTGGGATGGCTGCGGCCTGGACGAGTGACCGGCGCCGTCGTGCTGTTCGCGCTCACGGTCGCCGTTATTTCCGGCATTGCCCTCTACGCGTGGTATCGCGTGCTCACGCCTGACCTGACAATCCATCTCGGCCATTTCCCCGACATGCCTGTCTGGCTTTTCCCGCTCTCGGGGCTCGGCTTTTCTCTGGGGAATGCCGCACTGGAGGAACTCGCCTACCGCGGCGTCATCATGCAGGCACTCGACAGCGCCGCCGGCCCCGGCCTTCTTTCCCTTGTTGCTCAGGCCTGGCTTTTTGGCGCCCTGCACTATCGCCAGGGATTTCCCAACGGCATGGCGGGACTAGCAATGACAGTTGTCTACGGCATCATGCTGGGAGCGCTGCGGCGGCGCAGCCGGGGCATGCTTGCGCCGTATATAGCCCATGTTGTTGCCGATGTCGTAATTTTTGTAATTCTTGCCGGTATTATACTGAAAAAAGCGGGGTAATCTGATTTGGAAAAAGAGGATCAGGAAATAGAAAAGGTTCCTGGTTTTACATATTTGTTCTCTCCCAGCGTTCCGCGAACAGCCATCGCTTTGAGTTTTCCGAGCGGAATCCGGTTCCTGATAAGATAGGCGTACACACCCGTGTCCTCCGTAGTATTATTAATGAACAGCGCGCCGACCATGACATCATTTTTGAACACCGTTTTTCGATAGAAGTCGGCGCGGCTGTCAACGAACACTTCGCAGGTGCTGTCTTCGGGATCGACCAGGCCCAGGGCCGTGATTGGTGCGTCCAGAATGTCGGTGCTGTACCTGTTTGCAAGGAACCCCTCATACCTGATCTGTGAACCGGCCATGTTCATTCCCGCCACCCGGCCCATCTCTTTTGCATTTTCCCACAGAGCGCTCACGGCCATGCTGTTGGAAACGATATCGCGGTACTCCACCACGTCCCCGGCTGCATACACGTCGGGGACGTTCGTCTCAAGCGTTTCCCGGACCAAAATGCCTTTGTTCATACTGATGCCGGAGGTTTTAAAAGCATCGATGTTCGGCTTCGATTCGAGCGCCACGATGATAAAGTCGGCGTTGATGATTCGGCCGGGAGCAAGCCGTATTGACTGCAGGGTCCCTGCTGTCCGCAGTACTTCATATTCCTGCTGATTGGTCACGACATCGATGTTTTCGCGCTTCAGGAGTCCGGTGATGAAGGCTGATCCCTGTTGATCGAGCTTCCCGGAGAGTATCCGGGAATGCTTTTCGATGAGGGTTACCGCAAGCCCCCGACGCGTGAGGGCGACAGCGGCCTTGATGCCGACAATCCCGCCTCCCAACACAACGGCGTTCTTTGCGCGTTTCGCGGCAGCCTGAATGGCGCGGGCGTCTTCCAGGGTCCGGAGCGTATACACGTCCGATCCGTGGAGGCCCGCAATCGTTTCGGGAATGACTGGGGTCCGGCCGGTGGCGATCAGGAGCTTGTCGTAAGCCTGCCGTCTGCCGGAAGAAAGCGTTACTTCTTTCGATCGGACATCGAGACCAACGGCTTTTTCCGGGAACGTACGGATGAGGCATTTTCCCCGGGGATCGTCTCTCAGGGCAATATCGGCATCGTCTTTCTCGATGATCGAAGCCAGCATGGGGCGGTAATAGGGCTTGACGCTTTCGGGGGACAGCATGATGATTTCAGCGGCGGCAT
>JAJXTW010000160.1 GCA_021783455.1 Nitrospirota bacterium
GCTGCAGCTTCACCGCCGTGGGCACGACGAGCGTGCGCACCATCGAAACCGCGGCATCGGACGATGGCGTTGTTTCTCCCGGGGAGGGGAGTTCCGAGTTGTTCATCTACCCCGGCTACGGATACAAAGTCGTCAACGGGATCATAACGAATTTCCATCTTCCCAAATCGACGCTTCTCATGCTGGTTTCCGCCTTTGCAGGACGTGAACGTATTCTGGACGCGTACCGCTGTGCGGTGGCGGAGCAGTACCGGTTCTATAGCTATGGGGACGCAATGTTCATTGCGTAGCAGGAGTGTGAAGAAATTGCTTTATTAGGCTGTCACAATGCAGACGAAGGGAGAAAGCATGAAAAACAACGAGCGCGGCGGCATCATATCAAACCTGCTCATCATACCTGTGGGCATTGCCCTCATGATAGGTATTTTCCTTCTGGGATACTATGTGGGGAGGTATCCGGGCAAAGCAGGCGGTCAAGGCGAGAACGCCGGGCCGCTTCCGGCAGTGATCTCGGAGAACCTGCCCAAACCCCAGGATTTTACGTTCTACAAGACGCTTACGGCAAAGGGAGATAAGACTGTTTCCATCGACCTCAGGCCCAAGCCGTCATCCGACAAAGACAATACGGACAAGAACCAGACCCCGTCAGAAACGTCGAAAGAAAGCGGCGACCGGACGGCCCCGAAAGGCAAGATGGCCGACATCACGATCGAAAAGAAACCCTCCGCAGCGGTCTCTTCGGAACGGGCCGCGGCCAAGCCGCCGCGCGAGCGCGACAAAAAAGAAACGGCCCCCGCAAAAACCGCTCAATCGAAATTGCACTATACCGTCCAGGTGGCGTCTTACCCGCAAAAACAGCTGGCTGACGATGAAGCGAAAAAAATGAAGACCCGCGGATTTGCCGCGTTCATCGTCCCGTCGGCAGTGCCCGGGAAGGGGACCTGGTACCGTGTGCGGCTGGGTAGTTTTACGAACAGGGCGTCAGCGGAGAGGCTGGCAAAAGAGATACGTTCGAAGGTGGGGATCTCGCCGATCATCACTCTGGAGTAATGGGGTGAAGCTTAATGGACCAACTGATCGTTGATCGTCTGCAGCACCAGCGGGGCCAGGCCGATCCTCTCGTTGTCGAGCAGGGTTTCGATCCAGTACGTACCCGGAACTTTGAAGGTGGTGTTGTAGCGGATCGAGATGTCGCGGTGACGCTGGGTTTCGCTGAAAAGGGACAATTTCGTTTCTGATTCAGAAAGGACCTGGGCCTGGTCCGGGGTGAGAAGCCGTATTCTGACCGTAAAATCCCCTTTACCACCCGTCCATTCGTTCATGATCGCAAAGCGGTGATGCAAAGCGGGGAACGAATGAGAGGAAATGCTTTCAAAAAGACCCATCAGGCTGAACTTGCCGCCCATCTCCTGCCGCACATCGTCGCAGAGCAGCGTAAAACTTAACCGCGGTTTGATCTTCGTGCTTGCCATGCGCGCACATTAACACACAATTCCGACGGCCGTCAATCAATTTTTCTTGACAAAATATTTCAATCAACGTAATCTTATCCGCAACTTATGACCACATCAGAACTTCAAAAATTGCTTGAGAGCCTTCACCCGCTTGAGCATAAGGTGCTCCTCTCCTTTGACCGGGAAGGCGCCTTGTCCGCGTCCGATATCCTCGCAAAATCGGGACTCGACGAGTCGCGCCTGGACATGGCGTCGGGTTGGCTCCAATCCAAGGGGCTGCTCGACGTGAAGGATGAATCGACCACCTCACTGGTCTCCCTTACTGAAACGGGCAAAGAGTACCGCGAAAAGGGGACGCCTGAGATGCGGATTATGAACGCTCTCAAAGAGGGAAAACAATTCACGGTCAAGGACATTATCCAGACATGGGGGATGGACCCTTCGGAGGTGAGCTCCACGGTGGGGTCGCTGAAGCAAGCTAGTTTGGTGCAGATTGCGCAGGGGGGTGTGCTGGCGCTTACGGCTACTGGTTCGGTTTATTCTTCCTATGATGACTATGAACTCATAAAAGAGGTGTTCAGCAGAGAGCCTGCTGAGCTTATGACTTTCCATCCAGACCAGCAGGCTATGCTCCAGGCGAACTTCCACAAACGCGGCAAGTCCAAGGGCATTTTCCGCATCACTGAGAAGAAAAACCGTTTGTACACGCTTACTTCAGACGGAAAAGAATTGCTCCACCTCATTAAAGAACGCGGCGTTGTCACCGAAGAAGCTTCAGCGCTGACGCCCGAGATGCTGAAACAGGGCACGTGGAAGAATAAAAAGTTTCGCGCCTACAACATCGCGCTCAACCCCCCGCGCCAAAGCATTGGTAGAAAACACCCCTATAAAGAATTTCTCGATTTCGTGAAGTACAAATTCATCGGCATGGGTTTCGAAGAGATGCGCGGCCCGCTCGTTGAAAGCGAATTCTGGGACATGGACGCGCTCTTCATGCCGCAGTTCCACCCGGCCCGGAATATCCATGACGTCTACTTCGTGAAAAATCCCGTTGCCGCGAAAGAGATTGAAGAACCGTTCGGGAAGCGGGTCGCGGCAACGCATAAAGACGGCGGCAAGACGGGCTCCACAGGCTGGCGCTATGCCTTTGATCTCGACCGCGCCAAACGGCTGATCCTCCGCAGCCAGGGGACTGCGGTGTCTGCCAGGACCCTGGCATCGGGCCCCAAGATCCCCGGAAAATATTTTTCCATTGCCCGGTGTTTCCGCTACGATGCCGTGGACGCAACCCATGCCCCTGATTTTTACCAGGTGGAAGGGATCGTGCTGGGAACTGACATCAACTTTAAGACGCTGCTCGGTCTTTTAAAGCTCTTCGGACAGGAAATCGCCAAGGCGGGGGAGTTCCAGTTCCGGCCGGCATACTTTCCTTTCACGGAGCCGTCGGTGGAGCTTCATGTCAAACATCCAGAACTCGGATGGATGGAACTCGGCGGGGCAGGGATCTTCCGGCCGGAAGTGACAAAACCGCTCGGCGTTGACGTCCCCGTGATAGCCTGGGGCCTGGGCCTGGACCGCATGGCCATGGTCGCGCTCGGGATTCAGGATATTCGCGATTTGTTCTCGCGCGATCTTGATTTTATTCGAACGAAGAAAATACAACTGGGGTAACAAACACCAAATAGCAATCATCAAATATCAAATAATTCACAATGATCCAAGTCCAAAATTCGAAACAGTATGATTTGGAGGAAAGAACATTTCAGTTTGCCAAGAATGTGGCTCACTATGTCAAGCTGTTGCCGAAAACAATGTCAAACGCAGAGTATAGCAGGCAGGTAGTGCGTTCGACTGGTTCGGTAGGAGCAAATTATATCGAAGCAAATGAATCCTTAAGCAAGAAGGATTTTCTCATGAGGATTAAGATATGCCGTAAAGAGGCTAAAGAATCCGCTTTCTGGCTAAGGTTGATTGTAGAAACGAATGGTGACGGATCCGCAAAAGAAGGGCTGAAGCTTTTTGGCGAGGCAGGCGAATTAAAGAAAATATTCTCTGCTATTCATGGAAAATCAATATAGTTTGGATCATTGGTTGTTGTAATTTGGAATTTATTTGAAATTTGGTACTTGTGATTTGGGATTTTCAATTCTATGCCTACAATAGATATTAAAAAACACGACCTCGACGGCCTCATCGGTAAAAAACTCTCCCTGAGCGCTCTGGAGAAGCACCTGATGCTCGCGAAAGCGGAGCTCAAAGAGTATATCGAGGAGACCGATGACCTCAAAGTAGAGCTTTCGGACAGCAACAGGCCCGACCTCTGGTCCGCCGAGGGCATCGCGCGCCAGATACGGATCGCTCTGTCCGGTAAGCCCGAGGTCTACGACTTCTTCAAACACGGCAGGAAGGCAACGCGGGAGATCAGGGTCTCGAAGGCGATGAAGTCCGTGCGCCCGTTCATCGCTGCCTGCACTGCGACAGGCGTTCGCATGAACGATGACGTGCTGGCCCAGATGATCCAGAGCCAGGACAAGCTCGCGGAGATTTTCGGCAGAAAACGGACTACGGTCTCGATCGGGATCTACGAACTCGATCGCATCATGTTTCCCGTCGATTATCGGCTGGCCGAGCCTTCTTCCCTGTCCTTTATGCCCCTCGGGATGGAGGAAAAACTTACGCTTGCCGAGATCCTCGAGCGACATCCCAAGGGCATCGCCTACGGCGGCATCGTAAAACCTTTTCCCCAGTATCCCGTCCTGACTGACAGCATGGGCCATGTGCTCTCATTTCCGCCGATCATCAACAGCAGGGAGATCGGCGAAGTCAAATCCAATACGCGAAACGTGCTTATCGAGGTGACGGGGACGGACCTGCGCATGACGATGCTGACCCTGAACATACTGGCCGTGAGTTTTTACGACCGCGGGGCTGAGATCGAGCCTGTCAAGGTAACCTATCCCTACGGCACCGAGTTCGGAAAAGTCGTCGCCTTTCCCGTTAACACCGCAGGTAAATTCAAAGTTCCTCTTGCAACATTCTCGGCAGGCCTCGGAGAGAATGTCGCGTTGACAGACGTCAAAAAGCGCCTCGAATCATACGGCCATTTCGTTTCTGCCGTCCGGGGGCAGGTCACGGTCACGGTTGCGCCGTACCGGGACGATATCATGCACCCCATGGACCTCGTGGAAGACTACGCGATCAGCCGGGGTTATGATTCTTTCGAGCCGGTCATGCCGCAGCAATCGACGGTCGGCGCGCTGTCCCGCCTGGAACTGCTTTCCGACACGATCCGCGGACACCTGGTCGGTTCCGGCTTCCAGGAGATCATGTCCAACATCCTCTGCTCGCGGGAAGAGCTGGAAGACTCTCTCCAGCCGGACGAGCAGCTTGTGGAAGTCGACAACGTGATGTCGCTCGCCTATTCCGTGCTCCGGCACCGCGTCATCCCGTCGCTCCTGAACGTGGAGGCGGTGAGCTCAAAAGCCTTCTATCCGCACCGCATCTTCGAAGCGGGCGAGGCGGCCGTGTTCGATCAAAGCGCGATCATGGGCTCGCGCACGGACCTCAATTTGGCAGCGCTCATCTCGCACCCGGGCGCGAACTTTTCGGAAATGCATTCCTCGCTCGATGTGCTGCTCTATTACCTCGGCCTGGAATATAAACTCGAACCGTCCGACCACGCACTCTTTATTCCCGGTCGCTGCGGAAAAATCATCGCCGCCGACGACGCCGAACTCGGCTTTATCGGCGAGGTCCGTCCTGAAGTGCTCGAGCGCCGCCAGATCGCAATGCCCTGTGCGGCATTTGAGATCACGTTGAACAACGTACTGAGCCTCTCAATAAAAAACTAGGCGTGTGTTCCCATGACGAACGCCGATTCCCGATATATATACACCCCGTCAAAAAACAGATCCTCGTATTTCCTTCTTTTTTTGCTGGTGCTCCTGCTGATTTCCGCGGGATGCAGCTCTCTCTTTTTTTATCCTGAGAAACAACCGTACGACAATCCCTTTGTGCGAGCCTATGCTCCCCAGGATATTTATTTTAAAACGAGCGACGGGTTGACGCTGCATGGCTGGTTTTTCAAGGCCCACGATGCGGCGGGGACCATCCTGGTGCTCCATGGGAACGCCGAAAACATCAGCACGCACGTCAACGGAGTGCTCTGGCTGGTCCAAACCGGGTTTAACGTGTTCATCATCGATTACCGGGGGTATGGGCAATCCGAAGGAGAGCCCACAGCCGCGGGCGCGAACAGCGACGCGGAGGCTGCTCTTGAGACGCTCATAGCAATGCCTTCCGTGGACAAAGACCGCATTATTGTCTTCGGCCAGAGCATCGGAGGCACTTTTGCAATCAATCTTGCCGCGAATTCGCCGTATCGGGCACACCTTCGTGCGGTGATCGTGGACAGCGCTTTTGCCAGCTATAGCCAGATCGCGCGGGAAAAGATGAACTCGCTTTGGCTTACCTGGCCCTTTCAATATCCGCTGTCGTGGATGTTCAGCGACCGCTTCAGCCCGATCAAGTCCATTGCCAGGGTATCGCCGATCCCGGTGCTTATCATCCACGGAATGAACGATCCCGTCGTGCCAGTGCATCATGGACAGGAGTTGTTTGATGCCGCGCGGGAACCCAAAGCGCTTTGGCTGACCATGAACAATGGACATATCCGGTCGACACACGAAGCGGAAGTGCGGAGACTGCTTAAAGCCTATCTTTTGTCCAAACTTAAATAAAAATAACCGAAAGTTTTCGTGAGTTTCTTGCCCTATGCAGAATGCGGGAACACATTTTAATAAAATAATTTTTAAGTTGACAGTGCGTAAAATTTATGATTAAGTAGTAGGTATCGCAATAAATATTTTCACTTCGAGGAGGAACGGTATGAAAAAGATGGTTATGGTAGCAATGGTTGTTGCGCTGTCTCTCATGGTTGCTGGTTCCGCGCTGGCTATGGAAAAGAAACAGTATGGGGATGCAGGATGCGGTTTGGGCGGCATGGTTATCGGCAACGAGCCGGGCTTTATCCAGCTCGTAGCGACTTTCCTGAACGGTATTTGCTCGAACCAGACGTTCGGTATTACGTCGGGAACCCTGGGCTGCGCAAAGCCCCGGAATCTCGCGAAGAACGACCGCCTCAATGAGTTTGTGGTTGCCAATATGGACAATCTTGCCAGGGATATCGCCAAGGGCCAGGGCGAGACCCTCGATACCTTTGCAGAACTGATGCAGATCCCTGCCGAAAAGCGGGCCGCCTTTGATCAGAAGCTTCAGGCCAACTTCGCCGTTATCTTCCCGTCTGAAAACGTAGTTCTCGCCGACGTGGTCGACAATATCGTCACGGTGGCTGCAAACTAAGGAGTTTATGACGCCAGT
>JAJXTW010000161.1 GCA_021783455.1 Nitrospirota bacterium
CGACTCCTCGCTTCCCTGCTCCTCGATGAACGTCACTTCAGTCCCGAATTTGAGCAGTTTAAAGTCAACGTCATCGAGAACGCTGTTTCGATGGAAGTAGATCTCCCGGTCGTCCCGGGTTTTTATGAAGCCATAATCCGACTCGGGAAAGATCCTGATGATGCGCCCCGTGGGCGGCTCAGCGTGGGTCTTTACCACGCCCCGCAGTTGCCTCCCGTGTTCTTCGAGCAGCCTCACGGCAGCGTCGAAGGCATCGCGTATCGCCACGTACGCATCGGCATTTTCCTGACGGCTGACGGCAAGTTCCTTGCCGGGAACGGTGATGTCGATGCGGACGCTGTACAAATTGCCCTGGTGATGCCGGTGCTGGATTTCCTCGACAACGACCCGGCAGCTCATGATCCGGTCGTAAAACCTGTCCAGCTTGGCCGCCTTTTCGTTGATGGTTGACTCAATGACCGCAGAGTGATCAATGTTTCGAAACGTGACCTGTAAAGGAATTCTCATAGCTGTTCCTCCCTCTGCAACAGGCGATAGGATCCCACACTGCTGCTTTGAACTTATCATAATACATTTTACCTGTCAAATGAAGGCCCGATGCACCCTCTCACGGGCCCGGTTGCCCTTATTTTCGCTGGTCAGGCTCGGGAGAGCGTGACGGCGGCGGCATGCGCGGATGCTCCGGCTCCGGCTGCAGCGGCACGGGACGATAATAATGAGGATAGTCCCACCATGGCTGTCCGTAGTAATAAGGGTAGGGATAGAACCAGGGGTCATAATAAAAGGGCGGCGGATAGTAATACAAGCGTTCCCTCGGCCAAAGATAAATCTGCTTGATCCGGAACACGGGGTAATCGTACTCCATCTCGTCTATCCTGCCCTTCCGCAATTCCATGAACTCGCCGGCAACCGTTACTCTTCTCGCCCTGCGATACACGGCAGGATCCAGCAGCCCTTCGTCTTTCGGCAATATCGCCAGGAACCGTCCCTCGGAGCCCCCGCTTTCTTCGAAATACCCGGAACCGTCAACCGGGACGTCCATCGCCTCGATTTGCGACCCTGCTTCAAGAAGTTTCGTTTGAATGATGACGCCACCCAGGATAAACAGCTTCCCCCGCTCCTGGTCGGGGTTTTCCCTCAGCGCGGCAAAAGATACCGCACGCTCGCCTTCCTCCAGGTAGCTCTTGTTGACTACCGGAGCGACACAGGCAGAAAGTATCAAGGCGCCGGAGAAGAACAACGCATACAATCCGATCCTCTTCATGATTAATTGTCTCTCCTATTGCCGGAAGTGTCAAGCGCGCAGCGAACGTGCCTCCGGGGCCGGGGCCCGTGCGGCCTACAAGCCCGTTTTTTCCCGGACCTCGCGCTCTCCCGCCTGCAGTTCTTCCGCCTGCTCCCTGTCTTTTCTCAGCAACAGGGCCTGAAATTCCCCCACATGCGTCTTTTCCTCCCGGGCAATGTCGGGCAGGATCCTTCGTATCTCCTTCTTTTGCGCCATCGCAGCCATCTGTTCATAGAGGTTGATGGCGTCCAGTTCAGCCATGATGCCGGCCCGAAGGATCTCCTTGTCCACGTCTTCTTTCTTTATTTTGTCGAGCTGCAGGGGGATTTTTGACAACATGTCCTCGTCTCCTTAGGGTTAAGATGTATGATCCGCCATAGCTGGATTATATCAGATGAGAAGGGTAGAAATACCGGTGCGCTCAAAGGAAGTCGGCGCAGTGCGCATACCCTTTGGAAGATACGCTGGTACTACTCGCTCGCCGTATTCAACAGTCTTATTGACTCCTCGTCCAATTCGAGCTTCGTCGCAGCAATCAGGTCATGCAATTGATCCGGGCTTGTGGCGCTGGCAATCGGGGCCGTCATGCCGGGACGCGCCATGAGCCAGGCAAGGGACACGCTCGCCGGAGTCGAGCGATAGTGACGGGCCACCTGATCCAGGGCCTTCAATATCCGAAACCCCCGGTCATTCATGTATATTTTCACTCCAAGACCCCGGACGCTTTTTGACAGATCCTTTTCCGACCGATACTTGCCGGAGAAAAACCCGCTGGCCAGTGAATAGTAGGTGATCACGCCCAGCCCCCGTTCCCGGCAAAGGGGCTCAAGCGTCCGTTCATATTCGGCGCGGTCATAGAGATTATACCGCGGCTGCAGGCTTTGGTACGCCGCATATCCCCGCTGCCCGCTGATACGCAACGCCTCGCAAAGTCTTTCCGCGGTGAAATTCGAAGCGCCGATCGCCCGTACTTTGCCCTGTTTGATCAATTGAGCATAAGCGTCGAGAGTTTCTTCCAGCGGCGTATCGGCATCGTCGCGATGAGATTGATAGAGATCGATCGTTTCCGTCTGCAGACGCCGCAGGGAATCCTCGATCGCGCTCAAGATGTACGATTTTGAAAGCCCCTTCCTTTTCAGTCCCATTTCGCTTCCCACCTTCGTCGCAATAATGACCTTGTCCCGCTTTCCGCTCTGTTTCATCCATTTGCCGATGATGGTTTCCGATTCACCGCCCTTGTTGCCGGCCACCCACCGGGAGTAGGAGTCCGCTGTGTCAATGAGATTTCCACCGGCTGCCACAAAAGCGTCCAGTATGCCAAAAGCCGCCCGTTCGTCCACGGTCCATCCGAAAACGTTGGTCCCGAGCGCGAGAGGCGCGACTTCAATCCCTGAACTGCCAAGCTTGCGCATTTTCATCCTTCAGCCTCATTTTCCAATCAACAGAAAACCAATTTTCACGCGGAGGCCCGCCGGGCGCTCGCGCTGCCGCACTCGTAAATGCCTGGCGCAGGCAGAGGACGCAGAGAAAAACTTTACATCTTGAATTGCCTTTCTCCGGGCACTCCGCGTCTCCGCGTGAGACGCTTTTTCGATATTCTTTTTTTAGGCTCACGGCCGGACGGACTGCGGCGCTTCGTTGCCCGTTTCTTCCGCCGACTCTTTCTTCGCGTGTTCGGCAGCGAGGAACATATACATGGCCGGGACCACGAACAGCGTGAACAGCGTGCCGATGGCAACGCCGGTCATGATCACGAGGCCCATATTGAACCTGCCGGCAGCTCCGGCGCCCGACGCGGTCACGAGCGGCAGGACCCCCAGGACCATAGCTGCGGTCGTCATGAGGATGGGCCGCAGACGAATGGCCGCAGCCTGTTCCACGGCCTCCCGTTTGCCCTTGCCTTCGCGCTGCAAGTCGTTCGCAAACTGCACGATCAGGATGCCATGCTTGCTGATGAGTCCGATCAGGGTGACGAGGCCCACCTCGGTATAGATATTGAGGCTCGCGCCTCCAAAGCCAAGGCTGATGAAGATCATGGCCCCGAAGATCGACATCGGCACGCTTACGAGAACAGTGAAGGGATCACGGAAACTTTCGAACAAGGCCGCCAATGCAAGGAAAATGATGACAAGGGCGAAAAAGAACGTGACCACCAATGCCGATGACTCCTGCACGTACTGCCGTGACTGGCCCGCGTAATCAATGCTGTAGCCCAGAGGCAGCACGTCCCCGGACAGGGTCTTGAGCGTGTCCAGTGCCTCGCCGAGCGTGACGCCCGGCTTCGTTACCGCCGAGATCGTTGCCGAATTGAGCTGCTGGAAGTGGTTGAGCGACTCGGGCACAACCGTCGTTCTCAGTTTTGCAATAGTCGAAAGCGGGACCGATGCTCCTGCCGGGGTCGTGATGTAATAGTCCTGCAGCTGCGATGCGTTGAGCCGATCGTGCTGCATCACCTACGGAATCACCTTGTAGGAGCGGCCGGCAAGGCTGAAGTAGTTGACGTAGCCGCCGCCCAGCATCGATCCGAGCGCGCCGCCCACGTCCCGCATGGTCAGACCGAGCTGGGCCGCCTTGTCACGTTCGAACACCACCGTGGTCTCGGGCTTGTCGATTTTGAGGTCCGTGTCGAGGAATGCAAACTTCCCGCTTGCGTAGGCCTTGGCCATGAGCGCCAGCGACACGTCGTTCAGCCTCGCGAAGGGCTCCGTGGTCCCGATCACAAACTGCACCGGCAGGCCGCGGCCCGAGCCGGGCAAAGGAGGCGGCTGAAATGCGACGGCCCGCACCCCCGTGATCTGACCGAGTTTCATCTGTACAAGAGGCTGGAGCTGGTCCGTTGTCTTTTTCCGTTCGTCCCAGGGTTTCAGGACCATGCCCGCCACGCCCGAGTTGAGGCCGGAGACGCCGTCGAACTGGAACACATGGTCCGTTTCCGGGAACGACGCGTAGGTCTCGTACACCTGGCGGGTGTACAGCCTCGTCTGCTCCAGCGAAGCGTTCGGGGCTGCCGTGGCAAAAGCGATGATGATCCCCTGGTCTTCCTGCGGCGCGAGTTCGCTCTTCGAGGTCGCGTACAGGAAATAAATGCTGCCCAGGATGAGGACGGCAAACACGCCCGTGACCGGGAGCGTATTCAGCGAGCCGTGCAGCAGACGTTCGTAGGCGCTCCGCAGGCCGCCAAACTGCCTGTCGATCCAGGCCGCGAACCTTCCCTGGCCGTCCTGGGAGTACGGCTTCAAAAAGCGCGAGCACATCATGGGAGACAGCGTGAGCGCAATGACCGCCGACACGGCCACCGCGCCGGCAAGCGTATAGGCAAACTCGGTAAACAGCGCGCCGGTCAGGCCTCCCATGAACCCGATGGGGATATACACTGCTATCAGCACGATCGAGATCGCGACGATCGGGCCGGCAAGCTCCCGCGCGCCCTGGATCGCCGCGGGAAACGGCTTTACGCCTGTCTCCATGTGCCGGTGCACGTTTTCCACGACAATAATGGCATCATCAACAACAAGACCGATGGCAAGCACCAGCGCAAGCAGGGTCAGGAGGTTGATGGTATACCCCAGGACGAGCATGATGAAGAAAGCGCCGATCAGCGACAGCGGCATGGCGATCGTCGGGATGATCACGGACCGCACGGAGCCGAGGAAGAGGAAGATGACGGCGGTGACGATCAAAAGCGCCTCGACCAGCGTCCAGACCACTTCGCGGATCGAACTGTTTACATACTTTGTAGCATCGTACACGATGCGGCCGGAAAGTCCCTGGGGCAATTGCTGCGCGATCGAGGGGAACGCCTTGCGCACGCCGTCGATCACGGTGAGCAGGTTTGCGGTGGGCGCCACCTTGATGCCGATGAACACGGCGCTCTCTCCGTCGAAGGCCACCGCCGTATCGTAATCCTCGGCGCCGAGCGTTACGTTTGCGATATCGCCGAGCCGGACGATCGCGCCGTTATGGGATTTGATCGCGAGGTTCCGGAATTCCTCGACCGAGTGCATGCCCGTATCGGCCGTAAGGTTCACGGTCACCATCCGGCCCTGGGTGCGTCCCACCGCGGAAATGAAATCGTTGGCGGCAAGAGCATTGCTGACCTCGGTGCCGCTCACCCCGTACGCCGCCATCCGGTCCGGGTCGAGCCAGGCCCGCAGCGCGAAACGGCGCTGGCCGAGCACCTCGGCTGTCTGCACGCCGTCAACGGCCTGCAGCTTGGGCTGGACCACCCGGATCAGATAGTCGGTGATCTTGTTCGTGGGAAGTTCGGTGCTGTAAAACCCGATATACATCGAATCGATGGTCTCGCCGATGGCGATCGTGATCACGGGCTGCTGTGCGTCCCGCGGCAGCTGGTTCAACACCGCGTTCACCCTCGTGTTGATCTCGGTCAGGGCCTTGTTCGGATCATAGTTCAGCCGCAGGTTCGCCTGGATCGTGCTGACGGAGAGCTGGCTCGACGAAGTGAGATAGTCGATCCCGTTCGCCTGGGCAATGGAGTTTTCGAGCGGCGTCGTAATAAAACCGGCAACGAGCTCCGGATCCGCCCCGTAATAAATGGTCTGGACCGTCACCACCGCATTCTGGACCAGCGGGTACTGGCGCACGGGCAGGAGCCCCACGGACCTGAGCCCCAGGACCAGGATCAAAAGGCTCACCACCGTGGCAAGCACCGGACGTTTTATAAATAGGTCGGTAAATCGCATAAAAACTTTTTTCCCTTCCCTTTCACCCTGTCTCCGCGTCCCCGTGTCGCTGTTTTCACCCTGTCTCCCCGTCGCCCCGTCCCCGTGTAGCTCTTTTTACTGGTCCACCGTCCTCGGCGATTCTTCATTCTCCGGCTGGACCCGGTTGTTAATGACTACCGCGCTTCCGTTCCTCAGTTTCAGCTGACCGCTCGTCACCACGGTGTCGCCTTCCTTGACCCCCGTAAGGACCGCCACCTGGTCTCCTCGCGTGGGGCCCACGGTCACGAAACTCTGCTGAGCAGTAAGAAGGGGCTTCCCGTCCTTGCCCGTTCCTTTTTCCTGCACGATGAAGATCGTGTCGCCATAGGGGTTATACGTGACCGCCGTCTGCGGCAGCGTTAAATAACGCTGTACTGCGCCGGCCTGGACTTCAACGGTCGCGTACATTCCCGGCAGCAGCACATGCTTGGGATTTGCAATAGTCGCCTCAACCAGGAAATTCCTCGTGTCAGGGTCCACTTTCGGACTGATGACCGTTATCTTCCCCGTAAATGTCCGGCCGGAGTAGGTGTCGGTTGTCACAACCACGGTCTGGCCGAGGACGATTTGCGAAAGCTGCTGCTGAGGCAAATAAAAATCCACAAAAAGCGGGTTGAGCTCCTGGAGCGTAACGATCTTGTCGCCGGGATTTACGTATTGGCCGCGGTTTACGGTACTGATGCCGAGCCTGCCGCTGAAGGGAGCTCGAATGGTTTTTTTGTCGACCACTGCCTGCTGTTGTGCGACCTGGGCGCGTTTGCTCCTCAAGTCCGCCGCTTCGCTGTCCAGCGTCGCCTTGCTCACTGCCTGGATCTCGAACTGT
>JAJXTW010000162.1 GCA_021783455.1 Nitrospirota bacterium
GCGTCCCGTCCCAGAGAAAGGCCTGGTAGTCCGCGAACAGGGGCGCGTCAGGCGCGGTGTCCACGTAGCGGTCCAGGAGTTTGTCCAGTTTGCTCAGGAGTTGTCCGATCTTCGGTTTTTCCATAGTTTGCAGAGACAATCATGTAACCACAGGCGGCTTTGCCGCACACGGTAAATGACGAGGCGCGTGGATCTCTCAGTAAAGATCTTCCTGCCTGTGGCGTGTATATCGAAAAAAGGGGATGACTTTCATCATCCCCTTCATCGTTTCCCGTCTTGCCTTCCTTACTTCTTCGCCCTCACCGGCTCATAGGTGCAGAACGGCTCGGCAGCCAGGTAGTCGCCGGAGATGGCAAAGGCCCGGGCCCGGCAGCCGCCGCAGACCCTGCGGTATTCGCAGATGCCGCATTTGCCGTGGTAGTGGTCGAGGTCGCGCATTTCCAAAAAAAGCTTCGAAGTGTTCCAAACCTTGGAGAAAGGCTCTTTCTTGATGTCTCCCGCCTCTTCTTCGAGGAACCCGCAGATCTGCACCTTGCCCACATGGGACACGAAGGCGAAGCTCTGGCCGCCCATGCAGCCTTTGGTCATGGCGTCGAGGCCGTGCGTCTCCGGCGTGACGGCAACACCCTTCTCCTTCTCGCCCTGGCGGAAGATGCGGTAGTAGTGGGGCGCACAGGTGGGCTTGAACTGGATCGGGGACTTGTCGCGCATCTCGTAGAACCACCTGAGCGTGCTCTCGTATTCCGCGGGCGGGATCTCCTGGTCCGCCAGGTCCTTGCCGCGGCCCGTGGGCACGAGCAAAAACGGGTGGTAGGCCACGGCGCCGAGACCGATGACCATCTCCAAAAGCTTCGGCAGGTCCTTCACGTTGTGCTTCGTAATGGTCGTGTTCACCTGGAACTCCATGCCGACTTTTTTGAAGTTCTCGATGGCCTTCATCACTCCCTCGAAAGCGCCGTCCACGCGGCGGAACGCATTATGGCTCTCGGCGGTCAGGCCGTCGATCGAGAGCGATACGCGCATGACGCCCGAGTCCTTGATCTTCTGCGCAAGCTCTTCGGTCACCAGCAGGCCGCAGGGCGCCATCACCATGCGGAGCCCGAGTTTCGTGCCGTACTTGGCGATGTCGTAGATATCGGGCCGCATCATGGGCTCGCCGCCGGTCAGGATGATGATCGGGTCGCTGAAGGACTTCACGTCGTCCAGGAACCGGTAGCACTCCTCCGTGTTCAGTTCGCCGGCATAGGGACCGTGTTTTGCCGCGGCCCGGCAATGGACGCAGTTCAGGACGCAGCTCCTGGTCACTTCCCAGGCGATCAGCCGGGGAAGGTATTTCTTTTCGCCACCCGCACCTGAAGGATGACCGTGCCCTTGGGGCGCTTTGGTTGCATGAGGATGGGACATGAGAACTCCTTTGATTGTTATTGTGAAAACACGTCTCAAGTTTTCTGTCTCAAGTCTCAGGTTTCAAGTCTCAGGTTTTCCGGGGTTGCCGTTAACTTGAGACTCCTGATTTGAGACCCCAAACTCAAAACTTGATTATATTAACCAATCAGGCGGGAATAGTAAAGTCCAAATTCGGATATGCGCTGCAGGCAGGAACATCCTGACAAGGCCGTCAAGAAACCTCTCTCGCCTTTTTCGCCGAATTCCGGATCAGGTCCTTGGCAAGCCGCTGCTGGTTCGCGGACCGGAGCAAATGCGGTTCCGGCCCTCTTGTTTTGCGCTGTACAATGCCGAATCCGCCCTGCGCACAAGCTCCTCGAAATTCTCTTTGATCTCCGGCATCCACGCGCTCACGCCGATACTTACGGTCACTTTCAGGCTGTTCCCTCCCGGGACAAACTCAGCAGACTCCACCTTTTTACGCAGCCGCTCCGCCAGCAGCTCCGCACCTGCCTGGTCCATGGCCATCGCAAGCAGGCAGAACTCTTCTCCGCCGTACCGCGCGAACAGATCGGTATCCCGGAGACCGTCTTTTATCAGTCCCGCGACGCCTGCAAGCACGGAGTCTCCGGCCTGGTGTCCGTAGGTATCGTTCACCTTCTTGAAATAGTCGATATCGAGCATCAGCAGGGAGACATGGGTCCCGTAGCGGTGGGAGCGCTTCACCTCCTGCTTGATCCTGTCCATGAAGTACTGGCGGTTGAAGACCTGCGTAAGGCTGTCGGTGATCGATATTTCCTCAAGTTCCTTGTTGAGGGCGGACAGGCGTTCGTTGGCGCGGACAAGCTCCGAGGTCCTCTCCTTCACCTTGCTTTCGAGGGACAGGTTCAGTTCATTCAGTTTTTTGTACAAATCGGCGTTGTCGATCGCCACCGATGCCTGCGCGGCAAGCGCGGTCAGGAGCGCTTCATCGTCCTTCCCGAACATCCCGGATTTCTTGTTCAATACCTGGATCGCGCCGATCGTCTCTCCGACGATGTTCTGCAAGGGCACGCAGAGAATGCTCCGTGTCCGGTATCCGGTCTTCTTGTCGAATTCCGGATTGAACCGCGGATCGGCATAAGCATCGGGGATGTTGATGATTTCGCCCGTTTTCCCCACGGTCCCGGCAATGCCCACGCCCACGAGAAACCGGATCTCGACAACGTCCACGCCCTGGGCGATCTTGGCCCACATCTCCCCGGTATCCCCATCGATCAGAAAGAGCGAGCTGCGCTCGGCGTTCATGACCGCCGTGGTCTCCTCGATGATCATGTCGAGCAAACGGTCGAGATTGCGCTCCGCTGCCAGGCGCATGCCCACCTTGAGCAGGATGGAAAGGCGGTCGGGTTCGATGTTCTGGATGTTATAGCTCATGGTCCTGTGATCCCGTGGAACTGAAGTTATCTCTCTGCCGGCGTAAAAAGTTTTTTCAACTCTCTAAGCTCCCGGATAACGTACTCCGGCCCCGCCTGCCTCAGCTCGCTTTCGGAGCGGAACCCGTAGGTCACGGAACAGGTGATGACGCCGGCGGCACGGCCTGCGCGGACGTCCGTGGTCCCGTCGCCCACGATCAGCGTTTGCTCCCTGGGCACGCCGAACTCGGCCATGAGCCTCTGCACGGAATCCGGGGCCGGCTTGAGCGGCAGCCCGAAATCCGCGCCGATGATCATGCGGAAATAGCCGTTGATCCCGAGGCGATCGAGCAGGGGGCTCACGAATTCCATGGTCTTGTTGCTGATCACGGCCATGGGGATCGCTTTGAACTGCTCCAGCGTTTCCCGGACAAAAGGATAGAGCGAGGACCGGACCACGAGGTTCTGCTGGTGATGTTTTTTGTAGATTGCCACTGCGTCGGAAAGTCGTTCCGCCTGGCCGCCGAGGGAGCGCATCATCAGCGCTTCGATCCCATCGCCGACGTAGTGGCGCACGGTGTCCAGGGAAAGGGGCTGCCTGCCCAGGCGACCAAGCGTGTAATTGACCGACGCCGCGATGTCCTCCAGCGTATTCACGAGGGTGCCGTCGAGGTCGAATATGAGAAGGCCGATAGATTTCATGGTAGGAATAGTAAATGAGAAAATCCTGATGAAGAGCGCAGACGTTGCTTCAGTTTCTTCCCCTTTTCTTAAGCGTTGTCGCGCAGGCTGTTCGCAAAGGTCACTGGACCGCGGTCATTCCCAGATAGGTCATCGGGTTGTCCGATGCAAACTGGAGCGCCCGGTCCGGCGGCACTCCGAGACTAACCAGGTTCTTTATCGAGTCAGCCAGGGTGATGCCGCTGCCCAGAAGCGTGCCTCCCGCCCCCCGGATGGCGCCGGAGCCCCAGCCCGGCCCCATCACCGAGTCGGAGATGAGGATGATCTTGTCCGGCGATTTCATGTCGAAAATCATCTTGAGACTCTGCGGATGGAGGTGCGCCAAATCGGCGATGATCTCCACATAGATATCCTCGTCCATCAATCCGAAGCCCGCAAGGCCGGGCTCGCGGTGGTGAAAACCGCGCATGGCATTGAACAGGTGGGTGATCCCCGTGGCGCCGGCGTGCTTCCCTTCTTCCGCCTGCTCGATCGAGGCATCGCTGTGGCCCATCTGCACCAGAAAACCCTTTTCCCGGCAGAGTTCGATCACGCGCAGCGCTCCCGGCAGCTCGGGGGCGATGGTCACGATCTTGATAATGTCCTCGAAGTCTTCGACCAGCCGGTTGAAGGCCTCCGGCGACGGATCGGCAAAGCTCTTCCCGTCCAGAGAGCCCGCCCGTTCAGGATTGAGAAAAGGCCCCTCAAGGTGCGCGCCGAGAATGGTTGCGCCTTCCCGTTGCGCCGCCATGGCCCTGCGAATGGCCCCCAGGTGCTCTCTCATGATTTCTACGGAACCGGGATATATTGTGGGGAGAAGCGCGGAGGTGCCGTGCTGGCCGTGGATCTGGGCTATCTGAAGAATGTCGTCCTGACGCCTGGTGCGGGTATCATATTTTTCAGCCCCGTGAACGTGAATATCGATAACGTAGTGCTTCGTGCCGATCGCATAGGCCATATGAGCTCCCTTTAAAAGACGACGAGGCGACTGGGAGACGGGGCGACAAAAACAGTCAAGCACGATCGCCGCGTCACCCCATCCCCCCGTCTCCGCGTCGTGTTTTAGGTAATCTTCCCTCGTCGCGAAAAAAACTCGCTTAACGCCAGACGCACCACTGCCCCTCGGTCCCAGGGTTGTTTCAAGTCCCTGGTGATCTCCGCCGCGACCTCGTCCAAGGCGTCGAGATGCTCGTCTTCGAGGAGCAAGGTCACTTCCACCAGCCCGTGATGCTCATGCCCCTCGTGTCCGTGGCCGTGATGGCCCTGTTCGTGATGTTTGTGCCCATGATCGTGTTCGTCGCTCATGAATCGCCTCCGTCGGAGCGCATGGAGCAAAGGCGCACCTGCCTCCGAATCTATGCTCTTTGCCCCCTGCCTTCCGCCCTTTGCTAAAAAAGTATTCTCATCATCAGCGGCATCGTAAAGAACAGCGCCACTGTGGAAAAAGCAATGCACAACGCGGTCAAAGGGACATCGAGTCCCAGTTCGTCGGCAATCACCAGGGACAAAACCATCACCGGCATCGCGCCTTCAATGGTCACTGCTTTTAACACGTCGCCGGTCAGCCCCAGCCGCGAGCCGATCCACCAGGCGAGGACCGGCGAAAGCAGCAGTTTAATCACAAGCGCGGGCGCCGCGAGCGGCAGACGCTTCATATCACGGAAGTCAAGCGCCAGCCCCACGGTAAAGGTCATGATCGGGATCACTGCCTTGCCCATAAGCATCGAAGCGTCCAGGAGCATGGACGGGACCGCCGCTCCGCTCAAGCGGACCCCGATCCCGGCAACCACGCCCCAGAGCGGCGGAAGGGTCAGGACCCGTTTCAGCGACGCGCCTATGGAAAGTGCTTTTCCGCTCCCGTACCTCGCAGCAATGAACACGCCGACGGTAAGCAGAAGCGGCGTGTGCGCCAGCAGATCGTAGAGGATCGCCACATACCCATACTGTTCGCCCAGCACCTGGGTAATGACCGGAAGACCCAGGTAGGTCACGTTGCCGTAGGTTGCCGCCAGGACCATCACACCGAAGGCGGGGCGGGGAATGGCGTTAAACCACGGCAAGAACCGGTATGCCGCAAACCCGGCAAGGGTGCAAAGAACGACAACCGCCGTCCCAGTAAGCGGGATAAGGACGACTTTCTTGTCCATCGGCGCCGCGGCCATGAGACCGAAAGCAAGCGCGGGCATAAAAAAGTAAAGTACGGTGACGCTCAGCGCGTGCCGCACCCGGTGGCGGTCGAGGCCTCCGGGATTGAAAAACCGCCACACATAGCCCGCGGCGATGATCAGTCCGAACGAAGAGAGGACCTTGTTGATACGCCTCTCCTTGTTTTCAATTATACCAGCAATTCCAGAATATTAGACTGTTCACTTGTTGTTTTATTGTATCCGATTTTCAGGAAAGATGCCAGTAAATGTCTGGCAACGCAGGTCTCCCGGGTATTTAACCGATCAAGCGACTCCGCTCTCTTTTTTCAGGACTTCGCGGTTATAGACCTCAATGACGTCCTTGCGCCGGACCATTCCGATGACGCTTTTCGAACCGACATGCGTTACTACCGGAATTTCATCGATGTCTTTAAGGGAAAATTTCTCCATGGCTGCGTTCAAATCATCCTCCGGCGTAAGCACGATCACGTTCTCGGTGGCGATGTCTCCGGCGTAAACGATGCGCGTAACCCGCTCCTCAAGCAGCACAGGCCGGACGTCCTGTATGGACACGATGCCCGTAAGGGCGCCGACGGCGTCGACGACAGGTATATAGAACCGCTCGCGCTCGATCATAAGCTCGATCAGGCGGTGGAGGGGCGTCTCGGGCCGTACCGTCACCACGTCGGAAACCATGACATCGGCGATCTTGACGCGGCTCATGATGTTCCGCTCTTTGCCAGCGTGGAGCTCGATGCCTTTCCGGGTGAGGTCAACGGTATCGATGGAGTCGTGGTACAACCGTTTAGCGATCAGGGTCCCGATGATGGCGCTGAACATGAGCGGCACGATGATTTTGTAGTTTCCCGTCATTTCAAAGAGGAGAAAAATACCGGTCAGCGGCGCGTGGGTCGCAGCGGCAAGAAACGCCCCGATGCCGACCGTCGCGTACGCGCCGGGCGTTGCCGTCAAATGGGGGAACAGCGTATGCGCGACGTACCCGAAGCTGCCGCCGATCATTGCGCCGATGAAGAGAGACGGCGCGAACACACCGCCCGCGCCGCCGGACCCGAGCGTAATCGATGTGGCCACGATCTTGAAGAAAACAAGCAGGACGAGGATCGGGAAAAGCATGTTTTCGTGCAGCGCTTTTTCGATGAAGTCATAGCCGTTCCCCATGATCT
>JAJXTW010000163.1 GCA_021783455.1 Nitrospirota bacterium
ATGGCCGATGCCTTGCTCGTTAAGCACCGAATTTCTACAGGCATTATGCTCGGGGGCATTGCATTGGTGATCGTCGGTCATCGTACGGTTGCTCATCTGCTGATACCCCGAAGCAACGACACGTGGGTCTCTCCAATCATGGCTGTTCTCTTTTGCTGTTATTTGCTTGCGAGTTTATTCTCGGAGAGATCAAGAACTGCGGCGCCTGCGGAATCATAGGGGCGTTATGTTCGAAGCGGATCAATCCCGGTGAGTCATAAGTCAACGTGGGACGCAACGCCCCCCTGGATCGGATGCTGGAATCTGAACCCCCAAAAAAAGCGCGCTAACACTCGCAGCAATCCTCGTCAAGGTCACTCTCTTCCATATCCTTCAACGCTTTTTTCAGTTCAACCAGGTCATCCCCAATGACGCTGCCGCTGTTGTCCGCTGCCCGCTTGCAGAACCCTTTTGCTGCCGCATCCACTGCTTCCTCACCGCTGATGCAGTCGCAAAAGGACGTTACGGTATTGATGTCCTCGCATTTCTCCGGTACAGTACGCATAGTTACCTCCATATTCGCCTGCCTAAATTTTCGCATGGGACTTGAACCCCGAACCCTGAACTCTGTATTTCGTCTGACGCCTCACGCTGCCTTGCGCACGACGGCTTCCTTCCGGCTGACCGTCATCTCCATCATCTTCTCTTCCTTGCCGCCCTTGGGCGCGATAAACATCTCAAACTCCAGGGTGTTGTCGTCCTTGATCCTGGTCACACTGCGCCACACAGCCGGGCCTTTGACCGGGTCGTCGTAGCTGCATTCCTGTGTAATGGTCTTGCCGTCCGCGCTTCCTTTGCCCACGAAGAAATAGATGGCTGTGTTCATCGAATCGATCCAGATCGACTCATACTTCCTGGTATGGTTATTGTACCCCAGGAGGTTTATGCCGGTGAATGGCGCTCCCATCATGTCGCCGGTATAGGTCTGCTGCAGATAATGACCGTCAAGGACCAGCTTTTGCTCGCACGTGCCGATCGATTCCATGGCCGGCTTGCCTTCCAGCCAACCCCTGGTCCTGGTGGTCCAGCTTCCCTCCAGTTTCGCCAGCAGCTTATGAGGCTCGCCCGGAGTGCCCACCTTCTTGTACACTTCCATCATCGCCTGCATGTCGAATTTCCCTTCTTGCTTTGCCATGGCTATTCTCCTTTTAAAGAAGATTCTTTAGGCGGTAATTAAATAAAAACCGCTCTATAGTTAAAGGAAAGCGCAACTATATGTTAATGTCAATAAGGTGAAGGTATTACTAATGATCCCGCCTTGAGCAGGAGCCGTAGTCATTGTGTATGACTACGGTTTTTTTATGAATACACTAACGTTGAATGAATCCGTCCCTTTCGGGATCCGGAGCAAAAGGAAACGCTTGATTTGCACATCATATTGGTCTATATTTAAACCGGTATATATGCCTAAATAAGGAGCTGTCGCATGAAGACAATTTCCATTAAAAATGATATTGTCCCTATCGGAGAATTCAAGACGAGCCTCTCCAAGTGGTTTAAAAGTCTCCAGAGTACGGGGCATCCCGTGATCATCACGCAGAACGGCAAACCCGCCGGCGTACTCCTGACGCCGGAAGACTACGATGAACTGGTGTACAAAAAATCTTTTCTTGATTCCGTTGGCAGGGGAATATCGGATGCCGGGAGCGGGAGAACGCACACGACGAAAGAGCTCAGGGCGGCATTATCTTCCAGAAGAACCAGTGAATAAGGGAACATGAAACTACTCTGGACTCGTGAAGCCTTCCGGCGATTGACGGAGATTGAGGATTTTATAGCAAACAACGACGCGGGGCGGGCGGCAAGATTTGTTGATGAGATCGTAGCGCATGCGGAATCTCTCTTGCCCGGCGAACCTCGCATCGGAAGAACGGTGCCCGAAATTTCCAATCCCGATATACGGGAATTGATATTCAAGAGATATCGGATCGTCTGCAGAGTAAACAAGAACAATGTGGAAATACTGACCGTGTTCGAGGGACACCGCCTGCTGCGGATTGACGAAATCGGCGCAGAGGACAGATCCTGACCGAAGCGGTCAATGAACTGCAGGCAGGGGGCCTGGGCACTGCAAGGCCATGCTCCGCGATCTTATCCCGAAAGAATTGATCGAAGGGTACGCAGCGGATGAGGATAGGGCTGATACCATAACAATAGACCTGACCCCCAGAAGCTTGCGTACCCGAAAATACCGCTCTTTCGTTATTGAACAGTGAACGTCCAGGAGGTGCTCAGCATCTGGCCGCAGGCCCCGCCGGAGCCGGTGAGCACGTTCTCATCAGTGTAGGGCGCATAGGGCGGCTGGCCGCACGATCCCCCGTATGCCCAGGCCAGGGTCTTCATCGGCAGGGTTATGGAGGACGTGCCGCACGTAAGGGTCACGTCAGGCCCGTCCCCGAGGATCGAGAACTGATACTGCATGGGATAGAGCGTGTTCGTTGCCGTATAGACGACGAGCGAGCTTGCGTGGGCCGCCGGTGTGCCGGTATCGATCGTTGCGGTGTACGGATAGGGATCGCAGCCCGGGAAATTGATGGTTCCGTTGATGGTCCCGCTCGGCAAATAGCTTCGCACGTCGCCCAGGTCCTCGAACTGGGTCCAGCTGATGTGGGCGGTGCCCGAGACCCCCATGTTGTTCGTGAACTGGAAATCTCCGCCATAGGTCTTGACATCGGAGATGATCTTGACCTTCGCCGTAAGCGGGTATTTAACGTTGTTGTGGAGGATGTCCTTGATCATGGCGCTCACCACGACCGTGTCGGGATAGGGCTTCGCTGCCGGTGCGATGTAGCCCGCCTGTTCAAAAGAACCGTAGATTGTGCCGACCACGGCGTTGCCTCCCGGAATGGTATTCACCGCCCAATCGTTATTGTCCATGATGACAGAAGCAACGCCCGTGTTGAGCCTCGCCCACCCGAAACCGAGCACCGGCTTCGAGCCCGTCGTTGGATCGGGTGTTGTGCCCAGCATGGGGTAGCTGAAATTGATCACAAATTGCATCCCATCGTTCACATGCAGTGTGGCCGATGACGGAAAAATCCGCAGCCGCTCAATCATGGACCAGCGGCTGAAATGAGTTGTCGTGGCCGTCAGCGTGCTCGTCAAAGTGTCCAGCGTTGTGGTCAGGTCCTGCAGTTCCCAGTAGCCGTCAGCATTCTGCACCGCGATGTTGAGCGCCTCGGGGGCCGTTCCGTCCAGGTCTGCGTCCGTGTAAGTGAAGGAGAGCTGGACAGGCTTGGCAAAGATCTGGCCCTCCGGCAGCAGCTGATAGCCGAGGCCGATCCCGCCATAGGCCTCATTCGTGATCGGCTGGATCGTGATGGTCGTATCCGATGCCAGGGCGCCGGCAGGGACACTGATCGTGATCCGGCTGTCCGGCGTGCTCACCGTTCCTCCGGCGGCCCCGATGATTGCAGCGGTCGCCGTCCCGGTGGGCGTGCCTTGCGACGTGGGGGTCGGTGTCGGCGGCACATCCGGTGAGGTGCCCGCTGATCCGCCGCCTCCGCTGCTGCAGGCGATCAGGGAAATGCTGAAAATCATGAGTACGACGGCGATCAGTAGCGATCTGTTTCGCATTGAAAAATCCTCCTTGTGTTTTCGTGCGGTCAACGGGAAGACGGGAGCCTGTCCCTGTCTAAATCAGAACCAGTGGACCTTTACGACTTTTCCGACTAGTTCCCCAACATCGATACCAAGCGGTCGAAGTCGAGTCGCGCGAAGAAGTCGTCGCGGATCTTCTCCCACTTCGGGTTCTCCAGCTCGTACTTTCCGTTGCGCCTGACCACATGGTCCGTCCAGGTGAACGAGACGGTCAGGAACTGCGGAGCGGACCTGGGCAGGTTCGGATCGAAATAGGCCGTGTCCGGGACGGCAAAGGGCTTGCCGTGCATGGTGTTGTCGCACATGGTCCGGTTGCCGCAGAACTCCAGCTTGGCGGGGGAGAACTTGAAATACTCGTCGGGGTAGAGCGTGTTGGCGGCCACCAGGGCCGGCTGCTCCAGCTGCTCAGGCGTATATTTCGCCCGGATGCCGTCCAGGTGGGCCCGGGTCTTGTCGCGGATCTTGTTGAACTTGGTCCGCGCTTCCTCCCGCTTCTGTTCGTCGGTGCGGTAATCCTTCAGGTACCGTTCCGTCCACTTCTGTTTCTGCTGCTCGTCCTTTGCTCCCTTGAGGAACAGCTCCAGCCCCTTCTGCTTGTCCTTTTCCTGCACGTCCTTCGGCCGGATGGGGGTGATCATATCGGCAGTCTTGAGGCCCTTTTGCCACTCCACATCGGCTGCAGCGGCCATATGGTCCAGGAGTTCCCTGCGGCTGGCGTATTTGAAGGGAGACTTGTGTGGCCAAGAGACCAGCACCACCCAGGTGATCTGGACGCCTGCGGGAGTGTTGTGAGTGTCCGCCTCAAAGGCCGGAAAGCCCCGAATCTCGCCGATGGGAGATCCTAATTGCTGATACTTCTTTCCGTTGATGACGGCCCCTTCTCCGGATGCCATGGCCCAGACCCCGTTGGCGTGGATCGAGACCTCGCTGCTGTACTCGCCCTCCCGGTCCAATCGTCCCTCTGAGCAGGAGTAGGCGTAGAGCGGCGCGTTCAAGCGATAGCTCTTGGGGCCGCCCTTGTAGACCTCGCCCCCGGCCGACCGGTACCAGGAGGCCTCATACCCCTTTTGTTCGCCCAGCGCCCGGTGCAGCACGTCGGCAAAGACCGCCATCCGCTTGATCACACCGGGCTGCTCCGTTTTCGCAATGGAGCTCGCCTGCACGTCCACGTCGTTCTCGACGATCCCTTTCCAGGCGCCTGCCTTCTCTTGTGCCGATCCCTCCGTGCAGGGCCCCAGGTCCCTGCCGCTTACGGCTCCTGCGGCCATGAGAAGCATACTGAAGCCCGTTGCGATCGCGATGCTGCGCATGATCCATCTCCTCTTTTATCAATCAAAGAATTTTCCCGGACATGAGGCCGGCCTGCTGCACATCCGTGCTAGGGACAGTTGCCCACCCGCTTGCCCTTCGCCTTGATGGTCATGGACCTGCCCTTGCCGTTGGACTGCATCTTCATGACCGAGTCGTAGGAATCTCCGGAGAACACGGTTTCGCCGGTGAACGTGCCTGCGTTCTTGCCGATACATACCATTTTCCAGGTCACCTTGTTGCCGGAGCTCTTGAGCTCGGTCACTTTGCAGTCCTTGTCCCTGGTGATGACCTTCTTCTGGTCCTTGACGTCTTCCTTCGTGTAGCAGTGCCTGACCGTGGTCGCAGGCATTGCCATCGGCATGCCGGGCATCTCCATTTTGGACGAGATCTCCCACATTCCCGGCCGGATGCCGTTGCCGGCAAGGACCGCTGTCGGCAGAGAAACCAGCATTGCTATCGCAAAAACGTGCTTCATTTTCATCATTCCTTCCTCCTTTGGTGTGTTGTCGATTTTGATTTGAACGTTCGGTAAAAGAAGCGCGTCCCGCAAAACAGGAGAGCCGGGACAAAGCCGTCATGACATCAGCCACGAGTGCCGTCAGCTTACCACAAAAATGCAACAATGAACATATGCCGTTCGGCATATCCTAGACCCCAAGAGGAGGCGCCCTTTATCCCCAAGAAGCATCAGGAAAAGCATAACGAAAAATAAAGATTCCCTGATTGCTTTTTTGGGCACAAAATGATAGGGTTCGAATTGAGTTGATCGCCAACGACGCCTCTGCGATAAAGCTTTAAAATCTTTTTCTCACACTAAGTTACGGAGCCACGAAGGTTTCTGAATGGATATGAATAAGACGGCAGTCATCGACATCGACAACACGCTCTGGCAGTTCTGCGACGCCTTCTCCAGGGAACTCCGGAAGATCAACCCGGCCTTTCCGCCGATTGCACAGTGGACGACGTGGAACTTCTTCGAGGGCTTTTGCACGGAAGCAGAGTTCATGGGCGCCGTGGACGCGGTCCATCGCCATCAGGACAGCGATGAGTACCAGCCCTATCCCGAGGCAAAAGGCTTCCTCCGCACGCTCAAAGATCAGGGGTACCGCGTGGTGATCGCGAGCCACAGGCGGCAGGAGATGCACGGTCCGACGGAGAGGTGGCTCAGGAAACACGAGCTTTCGTATGACGAGCTGCACCTCTCCTTTGACAAGACCGTGCTGTTTGGTGACGCGGCAGTGGTGGTGGACGATGCGCCCCATACGCTTGAGAAGGCAGTGGCCTGCAAGGCGATCGGGGCGGGGCTGCTCTTCCCGTGGAACAAGGCCTATGCGGGGAACGGGTTCGGGTTGTTCAGGGATTTGAATGAAGTGCTCGAATATATCAGGGAACGAAGCTGATATCCTATTTGCGAAGACGATGCAGCAAAAGAGATCTGACCATAAAAGGTTCCCGGACAATTATTTATTTCCGAATATCAGTAGAAGTACGGATAGACAAATTCTCCTCATTCCTGTACATTAAATCCAATTAACATCCTGGCAAGGGGCATTTTCTCCGGAACGTAGTGAAGACCAATGGTTGATGAATGGAAATTCCGTGGATCAGAGTAATGCTTCGGCTCGCAGTGTCAAATTAGTAAAAGACAATGAAGAGGACCGATGTCTCAATAAATTTTCAACCAACCGAAAGTTAGCAGATCGAGTACCGACCCAGGAGAAATAACTTTGTTTGAACAAGCATTCAAAAGCATCGACGACGTACTCTGGAAAGACGCAGGCTGCACGAGTGAGCTGGATTATACGGAGCAGAGTTCCTGGCTGCTGTTC
>JAJXTW010000164.1 GCA_021783455.1 Nitrospirota bacterium
AGGATCAGCATGTATCAGGAGATCCCTCTCATATGCTTCATTGAATTCCACCGCTTTCTCCTGGGCAACGGAATGGAACCTTGAGACAACCTGTGAAAGAAACAGCCCGAGATCAAATTGCTGCTTTTTGAGCGTCAGCGCGCTCGCCTGGGCCTGGGCAAGTTCCTCCATGCCGTCCAGGATATTCTTGAGCCGTCCCGTCTCTTCCAGGAGCGATTCGATGTGCGGTTTATCAACTGGGATGAGCCCGTCCATCATGCCTTCCAGTTCTCCCCGCATGGCGCTGAGCGGCGTGCGCAGTTCATGGGCCGTGTTCGATAAGAGCTTCTTTCGCAGCGCTTCCTGGGTCTCAAGAGTCTACGCCATCCGGTTGAATGTTTCCGAGAGCCTGCATATTTCATCATTGCCTGTTACCGGGACGCGTGTTTTAAGGTTCCCTTCGCTCACCGCCACAGCCGCGGCTGCGAGTCTTTTAATGGGGCGCGTGAGTTTTCTTGATACGACGATGCTCAGGACGAGAGCGAGTCCGCCGAGAACAATGAGAGAAAGCGCGAGGAATCTGTTCGACCGCTTGATAAACAGGGATTCCTTCTGCGGTTTTACAAACCGCACCTCTAGTCGGCCGATCTCGTTTCCGGCCAGGAACAAGGGGTACGGCAGATACGGCTTTTCGGCCTGTTCCCGGGGCGTGAGTTCTGAAACAGCCAGGATCCTTTGCCGCACGAGGGGCGAAAGGGCCGCGAGCGCCCCTTCCGTATCCATGACCTTTCGTCCCCGATCATCCAGAATCCGGATATCAAAGCCGAGCATCAGCGCCCAGACCGTGTCCTCACTGATTGCCTCCTCGTTCCAACCACGGTATTTCTCATAGGCGGCCTCAAGGTCCGCCGTCACCCAATAGACCCGGTCCTCGCGCTCGCCTTCGAGATACTCTCGAAAATCACGGATCATCAACTCGCGAAGGACAAGCGCCGCAGACAGCGCAATCACTGAAACGGCAAAAAGAAGGACGAGAAACTTTATCCAGAGGCTCCTAGTCATCGCGTCTCCCGGTGAACTTATACCCCACGCCGTAGACGGTGAGGATGAAGGCGGGATTTTTTGGATCCTCTTCGATCTTCTGCCTGATGTTCTTGATATGGGCGTCGATGCTCCGTTCGTAGCCCTCGAACTGGTAGCCCAGGGCCTGGTCCACCAGCTCGCCGCGCGTCATGACCCGCTCGGGATGGGACGCAAGGGCATGGAGCACCTTAAATTCCGAGGGCGTGAGGTTCAGAGGGAGTCCGTTCTTCTTCACCTCGTACCGCTGACCGTCTACGGTCAAAACGCCTTTATTGAAACTCGCTGACTCCGCCCCGCTCAAGTCCTTTTTTCCTGAGCGCTTGAGGACAGCCTTGACGCGATACAGGAGTTCCCTCGGGCTGAACGGCTTGACCACGTAGTCGTCCGCTCCAAGAGCAAAACCAGCCACACGTTCTTCCTCGGATGATTTGGCCGTAAGCATGATGACCGGAATGTCGGCGATGGCTTTCACTTCCTGATACACTTCCTCGCCGCTTATGTCCGGCAGCATGAGGTCCAGGATCACGAGGAGCGGGCGCTCCTTTCGCGCGGCTTCGATGGCCGCCCGGCCGTGGTCCGCGTGGATCACCCGGTAGCCCTCACCATCAAGATAAACCTTGACCACCCGCGCGATCTTTTTGTCATCTTCAATGAGAAGAATTGAGCCGATCAAAGAACCACCCCGATAATATCATTATCTGAAGCTCATAATATCATATCGCAAGGCCGCCGTGATGGCACCGCCTATGGACTGAATCTTGTAAACGTATTCCTCGACCCACTTTTCGAGCCTGAGCTTGCCGATGATGAATCCTGCGAGGATCGCCACGGACAAGCAGGCGGTCACCTTTCAGCCGAAGAGGCCCCAGAGAAGGAGATGGCAACCTCGTTCGCCATGGAAGAAGAGATCAGGAAGGAGAAAGTAACGCCCAGTGGCACACCTCTCCGCTTTTGATAGAAACGCTTACGCTGTCAAGGACGGGAAATGAGCTGAATTTTCTTTAAGACCAACCGCGATATGAGTCTCCTATAATCCAACTTTAATTCTTATGCCTCTTGGGGCTTCCTGTAATTCCTTTGTTACGCGCCCGTCTTGCACTGAGTAACGGCTGTAAAAGGGATATTCGAAAATTTCATCAAGCGAGGGGGAAACCTTCTGCCGTTCGTATTTTTTGCCCGCGACATGTATTATCGCCACGACCTTCTCGGGATTGAACGGGTTCTTTCTTATGTCCACGCGCAGCGGACCGCCGTCATCCTTTCGGAATTCCTTTTTCCCGAACAATCTTTCTATGACGGGGTTGTCTTTGCCAAGCACGGCAAGGGATGAATTCTTCACCGCTTCATCGCTTATTTCCGTCAGTTCCTTAAAATAAAATCTTTTTTCTCGCGTGCCGCTTTTCATTACAGACCGGTGATGACGCTTCTGTCCGTCGCCGGAGTGGTCTTTACGAAGCGGATTGCCGGATTTCAGGTATGCCAGTTTTATCCCCGCTCCCTTTTCATTAAAGGCATCAATGATTTCCCGGTACATGCCTTTTCGCTCAGGGGGCAGGACAATCAGTCTTTTTTCGTCCGCAGCAAGCCGCTCAAGCGTTGGAGGGTCTTCCTCAGGCATCAGCGTCCTGAAAAGATCGTAGTCTTCATCAAGGACGATCTCATCCGGCATTTCGGACAGGACGACACTGATCCTCTCACGGCTTTTATCAAGCGTGAATATTCGCGTGATCTTTTTGCCTTTGGAGTAAAAGGTTACGGGCACAGGCAGGGTGAAGTCCGTCTTCTCTTGCACCAGATCAAAACTAACACTGAATTTCGTTTGCGACACGGCTACGCTGACGTCATCTATCGAGAGGTGAGGCGTTCCCTTCGTGCCGATCCATTGACCGAAAAACCGCGCCATGTCTTTGCCTGTTTTCTTCTCAAACGACCTCTTTATGTCGTCCCATGACGTGACCCTGAATTTGTTTTCACTGATAAAGTCTCTCATGGACGCATAGAACGCCTCGTCGCCGATCGTCCTTCTGAGCATGTGCACCACCATCGCGGCTTTGCCGTATCCGATGGACCTGGACGCCGGATCATATCGTTCGGAAAACTCCTTCAGCGGGAACTCTATTGCATCCTTCACATGGCTTTTATAGCCTGAGAGTATCCGCCTTCTGCACTTCCATCCCTTGCCCTGCTGCTCATCATACGCATGGTCGGCAAAATATATGGTGAATCCTTCGTTCCAGTTGCCTTTCTCATAATCGGTATAGACATAATTGCCGAACCACTGGTGCACGATCTCGTGGCCCAGCGGCGTTTTCTCTATGGGCAATTTGAAATCCTCCCTGCCGAGAAGGATATACGTCGGCAGGGAATAGCCCGCCGGCTCGAAATGCTCCACAAGGGAAAGCATTTTGTAGGGATACCTGCCGAGGAGTGCTTCATATGTCTTCAGGTATCGCTTTGCATGTTCAATATAGATCCTTGCAAAGCCCGCCTCTTCAGGGAAAAGGTAGGCAACTATCTCTATGCCGTTATACGAGTCCTGTGTGACGACGAAATTCCTCGACGCGATCAATGATATTCCATCGTCTTCATTGAGGGGATAAGGAAATTCAAACCGGTATTCAACCGCAGTGTCCCTTGTATCCTTCATAACCCTCTCAGCTTCCGATATGGCGACATACCCGGCCGGCAAGGTCGCCTTGAGCCGGTATATGCACATGCCTTCCAAAAGCGGATACCACGTTCCTCTCAGGGCTATGCCCCTCTCGTCGATGATATTATCCTCCGACTGCCTGAAGTCGGCTTCGTAATCGATCTGTACGGCGCCGTCCGCTTTCATCACGATCTTTTTCGGCTCGTCGCCCGCCAAATCGACCGCGTTCCCGTCAGCAGCGGCTTGTACGATCTTCGATTCTCCCCGATGCAGCGTCAACTCCGTTCCGGCGCGGGCGACGATCTTTACGGTTCCGTAAATCCTGGATGAGGCAATATCAAAAGAGACATTGAGGTTGTATTCAGGCAGAGGAGCATCTTCACGCCCTTCCGCATAGATTGAAGGGGCGAACATGAAACAAGACACAATAATCCCTATGGCAACTCGTCTCGCAAACATTTGATAGCTATCTCAATGATTCGATGTTCGGCATGGCCGGCACATCATAACACCCACCCCGACAATGCAGATCAGGCCGCTGACAAGGTCGAATCTGTCAGCCATTATACGAACATACTGCTCATCTTCGGCATCTTCTTAGTTTATCGGTTTAGCGAGAAATAGGGCCGGGTCTTTCTCAGCAATTTTGTGGCCGTCACCATCACCGGCACCTCGATCAGCGGGCCCACGACCGTAGCCAATGCAGCGCCCGACCCGAGGCCGAACACGACCATTGCCGTGCCTATCGCGACCTCGAATTGCGTGCTTGATCCGATGAGGGCCACCATTGCAGCCTCCTCATAGCGATAGCGCAGCAGCCACGCTATCAGATGAGTTCCCGCCACCATGACCACAAAGTGCAAGGACACCGGAACGGCGATTAAAGCGACTGTGAGGGGATGCTCCAGTATTTTCTGCCCTTCCGATGAAAATAAAAGCACAAGCATTCCCAGCAGGGACCCGGCCGCGAGGTCGCCCATCATGGGCAGGTAACGGCCTGTGAACCATTGTTCGCCCTTGCGGCGGATCAGGAGTCGCTTGGAAATCTGCCCCGCCAGCAAGGGAAGACCGACGAACAGCAATACGCTTACTGCAACCAGAGAAAAGGGAACAGGCACCCCGCCCACACCGAGATAGAACGCCGCAAAGGGGGCATAGAGCAGAAGCGTCGAAAGCGCGTTGACTGCCGTGATTACGATGCCCTGGGTTACATTGCCTCGCGCAAAGGCGATCCAGAAAAGCACCATCCCCGTGCAGGGAGAGATTCCAAGGAGGATCGTTCCGGCCCTGAAGTCGGGGTTGTCGAGAAACAGCCATGCCAGGAGCACCATCAACGGCGGCGCGATGAGCCAGTTTGCGATAAGGGTCATAATCGTGGGGCCGACGTTTCTGACGGCATGCGAAACTTCATCCAGCTTGACCTTCGCCATTGCGGGGTACATGAGAAAGAACATGAGGACAGCGATAGGGAGGGAAACGCCGCTGACGGTAATCGCATTGACGCCGTGCACAATGCGCGGGAAGAGTTTACCCAGGAGCAGACCGGCGACTCCGCACAAGGCGATCCAGAGATAGATATACTTTTCGAACTTGCCGAGCGTGACTTCTGATTCTTCGTTCGTTCCTGCCATTTGATTCGCCTCCTTAAATGGAGATCCCCGGCAGGCATTCCCGTGGTCTGCCCGGCGCTGACGCGAACGCCGGCCGGAACTTCAGGCCGGGGACCTCGGCCCACAGGAGCAGCGTGGAGCTCAGAACAACGGTGACGCAGCCGGCCTCCTGGAAAATGACGGCCATAACCGGGGTCAGAAGGCCGAGCATGGCCAGGGTCAGGCCGACAACGTTGTAGATGATGGAAAAGAAGATATTGAGCTTGATGCGCCTCAGCACCTTCCGTGACATCTGCACGAATTCGACCAGCCGCGAGAGGTCGTCGTCCATCAGCGTCACGTCCGCGGCCTCGATGGCGACGTCCGTTCCGGCCGCGCCCATCACGATGCCCACGTCGGCGAGCGCCAGGGCCGGCGCATCATTGATGCCGTCGCCGACCATGGCGACGATTTTCCCGTCATTCTTCAACTCTTTGACGGCAGCCTGTTTGTCCTGGGGCAGGAGTTCGGCCCGGAACGCATCCATGCCGATCCGGGACGCCACGGCCCGGGCCGCTCTCGGGTTGTCGCCTGTCAACATAGTGATACGGCCCACGCCAAGCGCCTTCAGTGCGCTGACCGCGTCGATGGTCTCGGGCCTCACCTCGTCCGCTATGGCCAAAAGCCCCACGGCATGATGATCACGTGCGACCAGGATCGCCGTCCTTCCGAGTTCGGCCTGGGCCGCAAGCGTCTGCTCCATTTGAGGGGAAATGGCCACCCCGCGGTCCCGCAGAAAAACATCCCGCCCCACCAGAACCCTCTGCCCGCCGAGGACGGCCTCGACCCCCATGCCCGCCTCTATTTTGAACTCATCGGGGTCCGGCGCCACAAGCGCTCGTTCCCTGGCGAGAGCGCTCACCGCTCTTGCCAAAGGATGCTCTGAGTACTTTTCAGCGACCGCAGCCAGGCGAAGCACCTCGTCTTCAGGCACGCCGTCGCTGCCGACCACTTCCATGACCTTCGGGCGACCGAGCGTGAGCGTGCCGGTCTTGTCAACGACCAGCGAGTTGATCTTGCCTGCGATTTCGAAGAAGATGCCTCCCTTGATGAGTACGGCCCGGCGGGCCATGTTGGCGATGCCTGCCGCCACGGCCGACGGAGTCGCGATGGCAAAGGCGCATGGACATGCCACCAGCAGAACGGCGACAGCCACCTTGACATTGCCCGAAATCAGATACCCGATAACCGCCAGGACGAGTACCGTAGGGAGGAACCACACGGTAAAACGGTCGGCCACTCCCTGGATGGGCGCCTTGGACTCTTGCGCCTCCTCAACCAGGTGAACGATCCTGGCAAGCGTGGTGTCAGCGCCGATCTTGGTCGTGCGTATCTCAAGGCGGCCGGTCTCATTATGGGTGCCGGCGAACACCTCGTGGCCCTTGCACTTCTCCACAGGCATGGATTCGC
>JAJXTW010000165.1 GCA_021783455.1 Nitrospirota bacterium
GTTTCCGGAAAAGATGAACGTGCCCTTGAACTGGTCGTTCGACGGCAGCATCTCCGGCTCAAGGCCGAGGTGCTTGGCGAGGTTGACGCTCCAGACCTTTTCCGGGAGAAAGCTGTCGGGACCGCCTTCGACGAGGTACTTGCCGATCTTCTCGGTCAGGATCTTGCCGCCGAGGCGGCCGTTCTTTTCGAGCAGCAGCACGTCAACGGTCTTGTTGTGAGACTTGGCCCCGGCTTTCAGATGGACGGCGGCAGCCAGACCGGCGATCCCGCCGCCGATGATGATGATTCTCGGCATACGTTGAATTCCTTCGGAAACAGATTTAGACGTTTAGCGGCTGATTCAATGATAGCCGCGAGTACCCTTGACGAAAAAAAATTGTCGCGCAAAGGCGCCAAGCTCGCAAAGAAAGCCCAAGTCTTTGGTTTTAGAAGCTCAGATTTAAGATTTTCTCTGCGCCCTTTGCGGCTCTGCGCGAGCTGCTTTTATCTTTTACTTCTGATTTACGAGCTTAGACTTTTTTCACGATATCCGCCAAGGCCTTGATGAAAAGCTTCGACGTATTCAGCGACTCCGCCCGTTCAAACTCCAGGCCCAGTTTCTTCGCGTGCGCCCGATGCACGACGTCGATGTCGTAGAGCGTTTCCAGGTGATCGCAGGTGAAGCCGATGGGCACCTCAAGCACGTCCTTGTATCCCTCGCTCGCGATCTTGTCCAGCGTGGGCTCCACTTCCGGTTCAAGCCACGGTTCCGTGGCCCGCACTCCCTTGCTCTGCCAGGCAACGCTCCAGTTCTTGATGCCGAGCCCGTCCACAACGAGTTTCACGGTCTCTTCCACCTGGGCCTTGTAGGGATCTCCTGCCGTGATGTACCGCTGCGGGATGCTGTGGCTCGTAAAAATGACGAAGACATGCTTCTGCTGGCCTGTCCAGAAGCGCTTGAGACCAAGAAACACGCGCTCCTGCCATGCTTCGATAAAGAGGGGATTGTCATGCCAGCTTGCGATGAACAACGGGCAGGTTTCGCCGCTTCCCAGGCCTTCGCAGGCGCTCCGGTAGGCGCCGGTGGTGACTTCGGTCGCAAAGGGAGACAGAGAGAGGGCGATCACGCGGCGCGCTCCGTCCTTGATGGCCCGGTCAAAGGATTCGGCAACCAGGGGCTTTGAGTACCGGAAGCCTTCATAGACGCGAAACCTGCTGCCGAGCTCTTGTTCGAGCGCAGCAGCCTGTGCCTTCACCATTTCCGGGAGCGGAGACTTGCTGCCGATAAGTCTGTATCGTTCGACGACAGCGGCTACCACAGGCGGGGGAGCGGGCCGGCCCATGAAGGCGGCCATGAAGGGGCCGACCTCGTCAAGACTGCGCGGACCGCCGAGGGCGATGAGTATGATTGCGGTGTTGGTGGACATGATAATAAAGGGCCAGGGGCCGGGGTCCGGAAAGAGTTCTTAACCTGGCCCCTGGCTACTGGACCCTTAACCCTATCGTTTACTCAATTCGTGCGTTGCGTTAATGAACTCTTCGGCATGGTCGAGCGGCGTTTGCTGGAGGATGCCGTGTCCCAGATTCATGATGTGGCCGTTCCTGCCTGCTGCTTGGTCAAGGATCTCCTTGGTCCGCTTCCGGATAAAGTCCTTGGACCCGAAGAGCGAGACCGGATCGAGGTTGCCCTGCACTGCCTTGTCGAATCCGACACGTTTCCAGGCAACATCGAGGTCGGCTCTCCAGTCGAGGCCGATCACGTCACCGCCGGCTTCGGACACCATTTCCAAAAGGTGGGACGCGCCGTGGGCAAAGTGGATGAGCGGGACCGTCTTCTTGATCCCGGCGATAACGTTCTTCTGGTGCGGCAGCACAAATTCGCGGTAATCACTTGAGCCAAGAGCGCCGACCCAGGAGTCGAAGAGCTGGACGACCTGAACGCCCGTGTCGATCTGGGCATTCAGATAATTGATGATCACCGCCGTAAGGTGCTCCATGAGTTTGTGCCATGCCTTGGGTTCGGCGAACATCATGGTTTTGGCGTTCTCATAGTTTCTCGAGCCGCCGCCTTCGATGATATAACTCGCGAGCGTAAAGGGAGCGCCGGAAAAGCCGATAAGCGGCACTTTTCCGTTCAGTTCCTTGAGTGCGATCTTGATCGCCTTCATGAGGTACTCGATCTGGGTGGCGGCGTCAATGGGCTTGAGCTTTTGTACGTCCGCCATGGTCCGTACCGGATTGTGGATCACGGGGCCTTCGCCCTTGGCGAATTCGAGGCCGATGCCCATGGGTTCGAGCGGCAGAAGGATGTCGGCGAAAATGATGGCTGCATCGATCTCGAAGCGCCGGACTGGCTGGATGGTCACCTCGGCGGCCACGTCAGGAGTCTTGCACATCTCAAGGAAGGTATGCTTCGCCCGGATCTCGCGGTACTCCGGCAAGTATCTTCCCGCCTGGCGCATCATCCATACAGGCGTACAGTCCACCGGCTGGCGTTTGCATGCTTTTATAAACCTGTCTGCTCTGGACACTTTTGTTCTCCCCGTGGCGAAAAAGAGTAATGAGGCATTGAAGGGTTCATAATAGTATGTTGCGGCCGAAAACTCAAGAAATTTTTCTTGTTCCTGCCCCAGCCCGGCATGGCGCATTCCGCACCAAAGATTCTTGCTTTTTAAACCACTCTATACTATTCTCATGTCATGCAAAGCCGGACTGTTTCAATGTCCCGCCTCGATGCAGGCAATGTTTCCGCTGATGCGGGCAAAATTGTGTTTTCAAGAACGTTGGAAAAGCTGGAGTGGAACAATACGAGGCTGGTGAAGGACAAGATATTTGTAGGCTAAACATCTGCAATCATGGGATATGGTGGGTTTTCTCTGAGACAGACCCGCGAAGTCGCGATTCCACCATTATAAGGGAGGACATGGCCGTGCCAAACAGAAGTTTCAGGGCTGGGGCGGTGGTTCTTGTGGCGCTTGTTGTTCTCATGACGCTGTTGCCCATTGCCTTCGGCGCGGAAGGACCGCAGCCGGCTACCCCTTCAAAAGAAGAAAAAGTGTCCGTTGAAGACGTCATCCCCCTCAATACATCGGCGTTCCCCTTGCGAGCGCCGGCATTGCCGTGGTCGGCGGCACCATCGGGACAGCTGTGGGCGGCGTCGGGGTCGCATCGGGCGGCGCCCTGTTTGTTGTCGGCGAGGCCGGCTGGGCGACCACGCAAGTCTTCGGGAACACCATCGCCGGTACGACGCTCGTGGGAGGAACAGCGGTTTCCGCGGCAGGCGGGACAGCGTACGGCGTTTATGAACTGTCGAAGTCTGTGGTGGTGCCGACGGGGTACGAGCTCGGCAGCGGGATTGTCTTGAGCTACGGCACCCTGTCGCATCTCGGGGCGCACGCGATCCTGGCAGTGTCCGATTGCTCCTACATGGTGTTGTCGCTCGAAGGCCCACGCTGGGTCCTGTATGCAATCAAAGGCAAAACAGGGAGCGGCGAGGATCTACCGGCCGGCGCAGTCGTCGATCTCAGGAAGATGCAGGAGTCGGGCGAGGAGATTTATTATCTTCCTGTTTCTGACGGGGAGATGAAGGATGTCGTCGATTCCGTGTACGATAATTTGCCGGAAATGAAATCCGGCGTTGGTGAGGACGCTGCTCTTACGGATAAGTAAGAGGCCAACACGTTGTGCCAAATAAAATCGTACAATTCCGCCCGTTGCATGCCCCGGGTTATTGTGGTACTGTCATCACTACGATCTCAATCGCACTCGTGATTATTACGCAAACTCCGTGAAATGGCTGATGGCTGCGAAAGAGCAGCGGCAGCCCGAGAGGAACGCGGGCACATGAGAATTCTCTTTGTCAATAATGCGTCGGGAAGGGGGGGGGGCGAGGAATTCTTACGCGACCTGCTTCCGGGGCTCGCCTTGAAAGGCACGACCGTAGGTCTGGTGTGCCGTCCCGGTGCTCCGCTCGTCGAAATGTTCCGCAACAGTGCGATCTCGCTCCACCCGGTGAAACGATCCAGTCTTCACGCCCTGGCAGCTGTTCAACAGACGGCCCGGATCATCCGGGACAATGGGTACGACATCGTGAACATCCAGCGGCGACACGACCTTGTCCAGTCATGGTTTGCGTCCGCGCTGTCGGGCGGAAAACCGGCGCTTCTGTACACGGTCCAGGTTGCGGAGTTCCTCCGCTCGCGTTTTCTTTTGTCCCGTATGGACAAGATCGTCACGATCTCGCGCCACATCAGGGACAAGATCCTCGCCTTTCATCCCGGCATAGCGCAACGGCTCAGTATTGTGTATTATGGGATCGATCTCGATAAATTCAAGCCCGGCACTATCCGAAGGGGCGCGCTGAGACAGCGTTTTCAGCTGGCGCCCGGCACGCCGGTCATCGGCACGGTGGGAGATCTCTGGAAAAACCAGATCGAGTTCCTTGACGCGCTCGTCCTGATCAGGAAAGAGGTCCCCGATGCGCGGTTCGCGCTCGTTGCCTCCGAATCGGGCAGCGGCCAGATCGATGCGTTTAAGCGTCGCGCCGATGAACTGGGCCTGAGCAGCGCCCTGCTCTGGACCGGCAGGCTGTCCAAGGACGAGATGCTTTCTTTTTATGCCGACATCGATGTTGCCGTGAGCACCCATCGGAACGAGGGCTTCGGCATCTGGATCCTTGAAGCGCTCGCCGTCGGAGCGCCGGTTGTATCGGTGAACGAAGGGGGCATACGGGATTCGCTCGAAGGTTGTCCCGCGGGCGCGCTGGTGGACGGAGGGCCGGGAAATATGGCCAAGGAAGTGATGAAAATATTGAAAGACCGGTCTCTGCACGCCCGGATGGCCGGAGCCGGGCCGATCTGGGTCGCCGAACGATTCAGCAAGGAGCGCATGGTCGAGGATTATTACCGGTTTTTTCAGAGCTTGACCTGACCTTCGCGGCCGGCTTTCCCGGTCCGCTGCAAGCGGTGTTCTGTCCTTTACGGGATTTTTTTGCGAGGAACCGTCATTATATGGACCCGAACATCAGCGCAATGGAACCAGGCATATTCAGCGCATAGGAGGCGCAGCGCGAACCATGAAAACGTCGATTATCGTGCCGACCTACAACCGGCCGAAAGCCCTGAAGCTCTGTCTGCTGAGCCTCGCAAAGCAGAGTACGATGCCCTCTGAGGTCCTGGTTGCCGACGACGGGAGCGGACCGGAGACAAAGGAACTGGTCCGGGAAATGGGACAGGTCCTGAAGGAGGCATTCCCGATAACTCATGTCTGGCAGGAGGATGCGGGCTTCAGGAAACCCAGGATCCTGAACGAAACGGTGCGCCGGTCTTCCGGCGATTACCTGATCTTCATTGATGGCGACTGCATGGCGCAGCGCAATTTTATCCGCGTCCACGTCGAAAAGAGCAGCCCGGACGCAATCCTGAGCGGAAGGCGCGTCGAGATCGGCAGGGAACTGACCGAACACCTGCTCGACCGTGGCGCTGTTCTCAACAGGCTCAGCCCCAGGCTTCTCCGGGACGCGCTGCTGGGAAAGTCCCGCCGGGTCGAAGAAGCCCTGGTGATAAAGAGCCCTTTTCTGCGGCACATAACCCACCGCGACAAAATTTCCGACGACGGCGTGTGGGGGTGCAATTTCAGCCTTACGAAAGCCCTTTTTTTAGCAATCAACGGCTGCGACGAAGATTTTCTGGACGGCTCCATCGAGGACAACGACCTCGGCATCCGCGTCCTGAACCAGGGGAAGCAGGTCAGATCGGTCAGGAGCCTGGCCGTCATTTTTCACCTCTGGCACCGGTCGTCATGGAGCTTTGAAAACGACAAGTATCAGCACAACCTGGCCATTCTGAAGCAACGGATCGCAAACAAGGAACCTTACTGTAAGAACGGCATAAAAAAACTTTCTTAGTCAGTTATATCCCTGTTAAAAAAACGCGGAGTTGCAGCTTGCCCTCCGGACCTGTGGATGTGCCATGAAGCCTGCCGATTGCCGCAGTTTTCAGGTAGTGTAGTAAGGAAAGCAGGGTTGAAACAATCGGATGTATTCTTTTGACAACATTCTGCACCCTGGTTGAATACCCCGGGGTATTGTGCTAGTCTTTCTACTAATGATGCCGATCACACTCGCACTCGTGGTTTATTGCGCGAACTCCGGGAGGTGAATGATGGCCGCGGAAGAGAAGGTGGTAGCCAGGTATAAGAATGGCACCCTCGTGAAAGGATACGTCAGCAGCTTCCGTATCGACGCGGATACGCTCAGGCTTCGCGAGCAGAAGGCAAAGGAAGATTCCAGCGTCCCCCTCAACGACCTGAAGGCGGTCTTCTTTGTCAAGACCTTCAAGGGATACCGTGATCGAGTCGAGCGCAAGGTCTTCGGTCTCAGGAAAAACAGCGGCCGCAAGGTTTACGTAAAGTTCAGCGATAGAGAGTCTCTACTGGGATACATCGACGGCGAGATTCCCTGGGACAAGGGATTTTCTCTGGCTAAACTCGGTAAAAAAGCAAAGGGGTTTTACCTCCTTCCCGTAGACAGTTCCAGCAATAACATGAGGATCTTCGTCGTCGGCAGCGCCATAAAAGACATCACCATTATGGTGGCGTAAAAATTCCCCTCTGCCGCAGCGTTTATCCAAAAAAGGCACTTGATAATCATATGAAGGCACCTCAGCATACCAGAGTGCATTGACACTCTGGTATGCTTTCAAGGAAAGAAGTCCCATTCCAACCTTGGAGGTGCTATATGCAATTGTACGCGAGTTTTGATCTACA
>JAJXTW010000166.1 GCA_021783455.1 Nitrospirota bacterium
TCAGGGATATCAATGCGGACTGTGCTTATTTCCATGCCTGCCTCCCGAACTACGTTCTGAATTTTCTTCCCAGTGCCGATGATGGCGGATGCACGGACGAGTCATACGAGAAAACCTTCCGCCAAATGTTTTAATTATACCTGAGCCGGGAAACGAATACAGGCGCATGCTTTTTCATGAAGTAACACACGGCAAAAAAGCGGGCGGGAGGTTAACAGCGGCTCACGAGGAGTAATAGATAAGCTTACGGAATGACCATGACGAAGGGTCGGACGGAAATATCAGAGCGGTTTTCTTTGCAATACCGTCGACTCGGTCCCGCGCTGGAACAGGTCGAGCATGCGCGTGATGGATTCCTCGTGCAGCTCATGGATAAGAGCGCGGTCCACGCCGCGCCGTCTTTTCTTGTTCAGAAACATCAGGAACACCATGCTCTTGTAGATCCGCTTGTTCGTCTTGAAGGAAAAAATGTAGCTGTCGAGAGAATTTTCGAGCAGGAGGTCGCTGCGCTTTCGCACGGCCTTGCTGATCAGCACCATTTGCAGCCAATAGGTCTTGTCGATGATGCTGTCGGCCTTCATCTCGATCCAGGTATGTCCCATGTTGCCCAAATCATCGGTCAGGGTTTCGTGGGCCACCGTGTCGGCGGCAAGATGGGCCAGATAGCCGTAAGCGAACGCTCGCTCGGGCTCTGTTTTGGCCTGGGCCAGCAGTTTCAGCCCCACGTCCCAGGAGTGAGAACTCTTGTCGTCGGGCAGGTATTTTTTGCCGAGGATCATGTCGGCCATGAGATTGCCGTAGAGAAAATCCTGTTTGTGCTTTTTCAGAAGGGCGTGGATTCCGGCGGGCAGGAGAGAGACACAGGAGAGCAGCTCATTGCCAAGATACATGTGGGTCAGGGGACCCCACGCAAAGGCGAAAGAAGGGATAAAAATGAATCCGGCTACTAATAAGAGTATGAATGACATGATCGCTTTAATAAAGACGTTTACGGAAACAGCTATGAAACAAGGTATATGATACGCCTTCAGAAGCCCTTCCGTCAATACCAAAATGGTCAAGGGCTCGCTTCTTTTCGTGATGCTGGTTTCCGGGCTTGTATTCCGGATGCAGCTTCCTGGCGCGAAGTTCTTCTTTTGGGTAAGGGTGGTGGATGGTTAATGGCAGCCTGCGCAGGACGACGAGGAGCACCCGCCGCAGCCGGAGCTCCCGCTTGAATCGCCTGGCGATGATGCGCCCTGTGCCCTGCCCATGCCGAACCGCGACATGAGCTTCTCCGTCTTTGTCGAGCCGCATTTCTCGCAAACAACAGACGGGCTTGGCCCGAAGACGAGCTTTTCAAAATCTGCGTTGCAGGCAGTGCAGTGATATTCGTAGATCGGCATGTTTTTCCTAACGCGCACCGGTGAAACGGCGAAGCGGTGAATCGGGGTACAATTCATTTATGCGCCCCTTCTCCCCCTCTCGATTCCCCGATGCAGTCTCATTTCTTTTCCAGCTTCTTCCAGTCCGCCAGGAACTTCTCGATCCCGATGTCCGTGAGCGGGTGCCTCACCAGCTGATCGATCACACCAAAGGGGATCGTGGCAATGTGGGCCCCGGCCAATGCCGCGTCCACGACGTGCAGCGGGTTCCGCACGCTCGCGACGATCACCTCGGTCCCGTAGCCGTAATTATTGTAAATCGTGACGATCTGCCGCACGAGGTCCATGCCGTAGTGGCTGATATCGTCGAGCCTGCCGACGAAAGGGCTCACGTACGCGGCCCCGACCTTCGCGGCCAAAAGCGCCTGCGTGGGCGAGAACACCAGGGTCATGTTCACGCGGATTCCCTGCTCTGCCAGGACCTTGGTCGCCTTCAGTCCCTCCTTGGTCATGGGCAGCTTTACCACAATGTTCTTGTGAATCTTCGCAAGCTCCGTTCCCTCGGCCACCATCTTGTCCGCTTCAAGGCTTACGGCCTCGGCGCTGATGGGCCCGTCAACGATGGAACAGATTTCGGCGATCACCTGTTTGAAATCCCTGCCCTCTTTTGCGATGAGCGAGGGGTTGGTGGTCACGCCGTCGACGACGCCGAGGCTCGCCGCCTCGCGGATCTCTTTCACATTTGCCGTATCAATAAAAAATTTCACGTTTGTTCCTTTCCGGTTCATTAATAATGTGATGCATGATCCATGATGCACGATTCAGTATTTTTTACATCCTGCATCCTGCATCCTTGGAGAGCCTTTTCCAGCACCTGCACCGTATGCAGCACCCGGGCATCCGATCCCGCCCGCGTTAACGCATTCGCAATCTGCATGCGACAGCCGGGGCAGCCCGTCACGACCGTGTCGGCCTGCGTTGCGATGATTGTTTGGGCCTTCTCTGCGGCAATGCCGTCTGACAGATTCTGGTGCGTGACCCGCATCACGCCGCCGAAACCGCAGCAGCGGTCCGCGTTCTTCATCTCCCTGAGTTCAAGGCCGGGGACTGAGCACAGCACGTCTCTTACGACCGCTGCGAGCCCCTGTCCCCTGCCGAGATGACAGGGGTCGTGTATGGTGACGCTTCGATAAAGAGGCGCCAATGGGGTGTCCGCAAGCTTGTCGGAAAGAAATTCATGAATATCGAGAACAACGAGGCTTGCCCCAGCAGGCCGCAGCAGTTTAGGATATTCCTTTTTAAAAGTCAAGCCGCAGGAGGCGCATGCCGTAACGATCGCGTCGGCCTTGACAGCCGACAAAACGTCCCTATTGTGCGCTGCGAGTTCTTCTGCAGCCGCACGGTCGCCAAGAGAAAGGAGCGGCCTGCCGCAGCACTTGAGACCTTCGGGAATGATCACCTCGTAGCCCAGGGCATTCAGGACACGCTGTACTGCCGCCCCAATGTCCGGCTGAAAATATTCTATGGCGCACCCCGGGAAGAAGACGACCGTGCCGTTTTTTTTATTTCTTGTATTTTGTGCTCTGTACCGGGGACTCTGTTCTCCGGACTTTGAACTTTGAACTTTGAACGTTGAACGTTTGGTTTTCCCATAGTGCAGCGCGATCGGCGCAAGCCAGGCCGTGGCGCGGAGCGCGGCGGGGTGCTTCAGCGCCTGAGAGATGGCCTCGTTGATGATGCCCTTTCCCGATTCCCGGATTGCCTGTTCCTTTGCCGCCTGGATGATTTCCGTGACCGGCACGTTGCTCGGGCAGGCGGCTTCGCAGGCAAGGCAGCCGGTACAGGTTGCAAGACGATCTTTAAAAATTTCAGAAACCGCAAGTTTTCCGTCCAGGACCGCCTTGACAAGCGCCATCCTGCCGCGCGCCGAGAACGACTCCCGTTCTTCGTGCAAAAAGGACGGGCAAACGGCGCGGCAGGAGCCGCACTTTACGCAACGAGTAATCGCGTCCCGGTACGGTTCCAGCACACTATCGGTTTTTGATCTCTTCTCTTTCACGATGTGATGTATAGATGATTTTCAATAATTCACGGCATTTGCCTGAACTACGAACTATGAACAATGAACTACGAACTGCCGTCACGGCAGGATCGTCACCGGTGTGCCGAGCGTTACGACGCTGAACAGTTCGTCCACATCGGCATTATCGAGGGCAATGCAGCCGTCGGTCCAGTTCATGCCGACGAAGGAGCGCCCCGTGGTCGCGCCTTCCAGGACCCGGCCGTGAATGCCCACGGCCCCGCCGAGCTGTGTGTCCCAGGGCGGTTGCTGCCGCTCTTCGAGGGCCCTTTTAATCATGAAATATTCGGGCCGGGAAATCCTCCCGGACTGCAAGCCCTCTGCAGCATGCTTCAGATCGGGATAACTCAGACCCATGAATTTGTAAAACCGCTTACTGTGATTCATGGTGCAGACATAGAAATCCCCCTCGGGGGTCCGCCGGTCTCCCTGCATCCGCTTGTCGCCGTCCAGGAAACCCCTGCCGAACACGGCACGATAGGTCTTGACCGGCATATCTCCCTTGTAGAGAGTCAGGGTGTATTGCGATTTCCAGATCACAAGCCGGAGTTGCCCGGAAAGGGAGGAGAGCCGGTCGGCAAACAGGTCCGTTTTCAATGCCGGCGCTTCGGGCGCTGGAGAGATGCAGCTCAAAAGCAGAAGCGCTGTAAAAAGCCTGATCAGAAAGTAGCTATGTCTTCGAATCCGCCCCATTTTCTTCAGCCGCTGTCACGTGCGGCTTTTTACTTCATACTGCTGCGCACAGGCCTCACTGCAGAACGAGCAGAGTTTGCCGTTGATGCGCCGCGTCACCGCCCGGCTTTTCACCACGTAGGTGCGGCACTCCGGGTCCTGCACCATCTCTTCCCCCTGCACGGCGGTGCGCCGGCGGTCGTCCTCCTGGTAGCCCCGTATGGCGGATCGGAACAGGACCTTCAGGGCGGAGTAGACGATCATAGCGGCGAAAATAAGAAGGGCAGCGCGGATCATCGTGCTGCCTTCACATTCCCTTTTTTCAAAGCCGCGATGCTCGCCCGGATATGGTCTGCATAGGGAAAATTCGGCGCCAGTTTCAACAGCTCCTCCCACATGTGAATGGCCGCCTGGTAGTTCTTTTTGTCGTGAGCAAAGACGATCCCCATGTTGTACCGGGCATTCAAATGGCCCGGTTCCTCCACGAGCGCGGCGCGGTATTCGGCAAGCGCCCGGTCGGGCATGCCGAGGTTCCGGTACGCGGTCCCCATATCGGTGCGTACGTCGGCGTTCCGGGGGTCGATGGCAAGGGCGTGTTCATACATTACGACCGCCTTCTTCCACTGGCCGCTGTCGAAGTATGCGTTGCCGAGCCCGACCAGGGCGGCGAAATTGTTCGGGTCCCCGGCCAGGGTCGCACGAAATTCCTCGATGAGCCCGTCGTAGTAGGGCCCCTGGTCGTTTTCCAGTTTATTCGAGTGTTCTATTGCGGCGGGAACTGCGAAGGGAACCACCGACGGTTTTTTTTCCTCCTGCCGGGTACATCCGGACAGGAGGGAAAAGAAAAGGACTGCTATGAGTAAAACATTTTTCATCATTCGTAAGCCCACGGGTGCCGGCGCGCCTTCCAGCTCAATGCCGGAAGTGCCTCATCCCCGTCATGATCATGGCAATGCCGTGCTCCTCGGCTGCCTTGATCACTTCTTCATCCTTGAGCGACCCGCCGGGCTGGATCACCGCCGTCACGCCGGCCTTGGCTGCTTCATCCAGGCCGTCGCGAAACGGGAAGAACGCATCGGAGGCAAGCACGGTCCCGGCAAGCGGGAACTGCGCTTTTATCTTCGCGATCTTCACGGAATCGAGACGGCTCATCTGTCCTGCGCCGATGCCGATGGTCCGGTCCCTGGTCGTGAAAACAATGGCATTGGACTTCACGTGTTTGCACACCTTCCATGCAAAGGCGAGCGCTTCGTATTCGTCGTCAGTGGGCTTTCTTTTCGTCGCCACCCGGAGGGCCTTCACGTCAACGATCTTGCCGAGATCGCGGTCCTGGTAGATGAGGCCGCCCACGACCTTCTTCAGGTCCATGCCCTCGGGAGCCCCCGAGACTTTCGGGCCGACGTCGAGGAGCCGCAGGTCCTTTTTCTTTTTGAGTTCGTCGAGTGCGTCCGGCGCGAACTCCGGCGCCACGACCACCTCGACAAAGGTCGAAGTCAATTCCTTTGCCGTGTCATAATCAACCATGTGGTTGAACGCGATCACCCCGCCAAAGGCCGAGACCGGATCGCAGTCGCGCGCCTTGCGGTACGCGTCAACCAAGGCGGAAGCCGTGCCCACGCCGCAGGGGTTGTTGTGCTTTACGATCACCGCGGCAATCTGGTCGTACTCCTTCACGAGTTCAAGCGCGCTGTTGGCGTCAAGGAAGTTATTGAATGACATCTCCTTGCCATGGAGCTGCTTCGCGCTGGACACGGACGGTTCCTTGCGGCCGAACTCGCGGTAAAAAGCTCCCTGCTGGTGCGGGTTCTCTCCGTACCGCAGGTTCTGCGCCTTCTCGAACTGGAGCGTCAAAATGTTCGGGAAACGCGTTTTCTCATCAGCCGGCACCTGGCTGTCAAGCCAGGCCGAGATCGCACTGTCATAGCGCGCCGTGTGCAGAAACACGGTCCGGCAGAGTTCAAAGCGGGTCTTTGCGGAGACCTCGCCGGTCTTTTGGATCTCTTCGAGCACGCGATCATAGTCGCGGGGGGAAACCACCACGGCGACGTCGGTGTAGTTCTTCGCCGCGGAGCGCAGCATCGTGGGCCCGCCGATATCGATGTTCTCGATCGCGTCTTCAAGCGTGCAGCCGGGTTTGGCCACGGTCTGTTCAAAGGGGTAGAGGTTCACGACCACGAGGTCGATGGGCTGGATGCCGTTTTCTTTCCACTGCCGCATGTGCTCCGGGTTGTTCCGCCTGCCCAAAAGCCCGCCGTGCACTTTGGGGTGCAGCGTCTTGACCCTGCCGTCGAGCATCTCGGGAAAACCGGTGAACTCCGACACGTCCTTCACCGCCACCCCCGCGTCGCGCAGCATTTTTGCCGTGCCGCCCGTTGAGAGGATTTCTATGCCGAGTTTCGATATGCCCCGGGCAAAATCCAGGATGCCGTTCTTATTCGATACGCTGATGAGTGCGCGCGCTATTTTGCCCACGATAGGGACCTCCGGTGAACGTGATGAAAAGTCATGGCAGGATGAAATTTTAACTCACTGGGCAAGGAAAGTCAATTTTAATAGGAACGGA